>JAOAHF010000003.1 GCA_026415355.1 Brevinematales bacterium | reverse complement strand
CACATCTTTCGAAATAACTTATAGCCTACTCAACTTCATATCGATACCCGCAATTCCTAAAATCCTTCTCAAACTCCTTCTTCAAAGAATGCTTAACACTGTTTTCTACACTATCCCTAACAGTATATACTATTCCCTCACATTACTTCATAAACTCCAACAACTTAACTCCCCTCACATAACTATACCCCTTACCCTAGCCTTCTACCAAAAACCACATCTATCCCAAACTTCTCACTGTTAATCCTATCCCCCTAAAAACACCTACCAAAACATCAAACAGTATACCTTTGTAGTAATTCTTCGTCAATTATCCCTTGTATCTAGTTATATACCCCTCTAACAATTCTCAAGAAAATATCTAACCACCCTAACACACTTCACCAAACTCCCTACCTCAAAATTAATATAATTAAGACACTAAGTAACTCTTTGAGTATCCTCTATTCACACAAACTTGAAAAACAATAAAATAATCTTTGATCATACTTTGTGGTTTGAGGGTAAAGTTCCTTAGCAGGGATTAAAAGGGAAGTGTGGTGAAAATCCACCGCTGGACCCGCAGCCGTAATTGGGGACGAAAACCGGAATTACCACTGTCCTACTTGGTTAACTGCTGGGTAGGATGGGAAGGCCGGTGAGTAGGATGATCCATAAGCCGGAAGACCTGCTTTACCCAGAAAGGATGCCTATTTCTCGGGCTTAAGAAATAGGATAGGAGTAAGTTAAATCAATATACACCTAGACCATTATTTATCTCCTCATCCTTTCTGGTTTAAGAGCTTTACCCTCCGAATGGAGGGAAAAATGAAAGATAAAGCTAAAATTCCATTTACGCTTGTAAGAGCAATAAGAACTACAATCGGAGATCACCCATTTCTACCCTCTGTTAGCATATATTTCCAAGGATGCGACGCCATACCTAAGTGTGAAGAATTTCACAATCCTGAAACGTGCTCTTCTAATGAAGATTTCAAAATAGAATATAAGAAATTGGAGGATATCGTATTTAGAAAAGTTGAATTATTACTGAAAACATATAACAAAGTCACATTGTGTTTACTCGGAGAAAAACCACTTACTTACAGAAATAGAAAATATGCTATTACCATAGCTAAGAAAGTAAAACTAAAATACGACGAAAGTATTGTAACAATACTACATTCATGGAGAAAATTGGAAGAAGTAGGAAAGGTGAATATAGACATTCCTTACTTCGACAAAATGGTACCAGGGAGATTCTCTCGAAATATTAGAACAAACTCTTTCTCTCCATCATTGAATCAACTGTACATAGTAAGAAGTAAAAATAGCAAGGAGTTGTGGCAGATCTTGGAGATTGAGGAACTTGACTGGGAAATTGATCCAATAAGATTCACAGAGAAATTCTTCAATCAAGGATTACTTGCAACAACAATTGACTCAAACGCAAATATTAGAAGTACAAATGTATACACATACCTAAATGAAGTATCCAAACCTTGGACTAAGCTCTATTCGATATCCAAAATTTACCAGAAACTCAAAAGTACATTCTCTAAAGAAGATACCGAATACCTTGTAAGGTATCAAATAATGGGTGATATATACGTACATGACACTCACCAAGCCGGATTTATTCCATATTGTTACACTTACTCTCTAAAGAAAATAGTAAACAAAGGATTATTTTTCATGGATACAATAAAATCTACTCCATTTCAACATCTGTCATCATTTATACAACACGTTATACAGTTTGTTATGTTTGCTTCAAATCAACAGTCTGAAACTGTAGGACTACCAAATTCTTTTGTATGGACGAACTATTTCTACAGAAAAGACATAAAAGATAAAACAGCATATCCAAAAAATAGCAAAAGAGAACTATATCAGTATTTTCAATTACTAATCTATTCTTTAAATCAACCTATAAGAGGCACTCAATCTCCTTACAAAAATTTCATCTATCTTGATAGAAGCCATATAAGAGAAATATTCTCCTCAGAAAAATACCCTAATGGACAACCAATCATAAATTCCACAGAAGAAATAATAGAGCTCCAAAATAAACACGGAAAATGGATATCAGAAGAAAGAGACAAACAAATTTTTACTTTTCCAGTACTCACAGCAGTTATTGTTTACAAAGACGAAAAGTTTATAGCTGAAGATAGCGAAAAATTCATAAATAAACTCAATCTAAAATGGCAAGGTACAAATTGGTATATATCAAACAACATAGATGCTATAGCTTCCTGTTGTACACTCACAAGCTCAATAAGAGATACAAATATACATATTAAAAGCAACACTTCACTAAAAGGAATGTTTAATTCAATTGGAGGAACTAACATAAACATAGGATCTTTTAAAGTTATAAGCATAAATCTACCAAGAATTTCACCTGAAGTATCAAGTAGAGAAGAATTTATCAAATCACTAAGGGAAAAAGTTAGAATAGTCCATAAAGTACTAGCATCTATCGGAGAAATACTAAAAGATAGAATAAAACAAGGAGTTCTACCTTTATATACTTTAGGATTAATGAATCTTGATAGACAATATGGCACAGTTAGAATAGATGGAGTTTTTGAAGCAACGGAAATATTAGGACTTACCAAAGATAGTATAGATGGTATAAAGTTCTCAAAAGAAGGAGAGAAATTTGTTATAGAAATACCAGAAACAATAAGAGAAGAAAATAAGAAAGCCTCCATGGCTTATGGTTTATCTTTTAATCTAGAACAATTACCTGCAGAGAAACTAGCAATCATATTTGCAGAGAGAGACAGAATATTATATAAGACAAAATATCACATTTACTCAAACCAATGGCTTCAACTTACTGTAGAAACAGACATTCCAAACAGAATAAGGTACTCTAGAATGTATGATAGACTAGTTTCAGGTGGAGCTATATTACACGTTAACATAAATTCTCCTTTCAGATCCGAAGAAGAAAGTTGGCAAATGATAAATTTACTAGCTAAAATGGAAGCAATTTACTTTGCATTTAATCAGAAAATCAGCGTTTGTAAAAATGGACATGGATTCTATGGATGCATATGCCCCGGATGTGGTAACGAAAAAGAAGATGAATTTTACAGAATTGCTAGATATCCTGTACCAACAAAATCATATCACAAAGCAAGAATGAATCACGGACATCATCTAAGAAAACAATACTCTCTCATCACAGAAAAATTTCTAAATTCACCACTTAGTTAGAATTACACGCAGGAGAGAAAAAAATGAATAAATTGAATGTATTAGGAATTCACATATCATATAACAAAAATGAAGAAATAATAACAAATTTTTCACTTTCAGCAACTTCAGGAGACATAATTCTCATAGAAGGTAGAAATGGTATCGGTAAAACGAGTCTTCTAAAATCAATAGCAGGAATAATAAAACCTCAAAAAGGTACTATAACAATAAACAACAAAGATATATTCTCTATTCCTCTAAACAAAAGAAAAGGTCTAGTAGTATTTGCCCAACAATCTCCACACTATTCTTCACCAATCAAAGTAATAGAATTTCTTGAAATGGCACTACACAATAATAATACATACACAAACAGAAGAAGAATGTTAAAGTACATAAATCTACTCCAAATCCAAGAAATCCTCAACAAACCACTTAACTTACTAAGTGAAGGCCAGAAAAAAATTGCTTTGTTGTGTAGAACATTCATCCAAGGCAGTAGTGTTATACTTTTAGATGAACCTGATGCTTTTTTGGATAGTTATAATCAAAATTTGATTTCAAATTCAATATTAGAAATTACTAGAGAAGGTAAAATAGTAATACTTGTATCACATAACAAGTCATTCTATTCAAAACTGTATACCCGAAAGGTATCTATACTCTCCTCATCGGAATTCTTGTTTGAATCTGTCGATTCAGAATTAGAGTTTAAATTTAATACAAAAGAAGTTATGTCTTTATAAGGAGGATATTATGAAAAGCGTAAATTTGATCAAACTAACTTATACAACAACACTACTTTTTGTAACGATACTAATCACAAGTATATCACCTTTTTCTTACTCAGAGGAACTAAATACAAATATCACACAAAATGCAACGAACATACAAAAAAAAGCATCATATGAAAGCCATAAAAGGACTTACAAAACGTTAAGTCCTCTTGTTTTTGAAAAAACTGTTGTAGGAACTATATGGGAAAGAGATAGTACTTTTTCAACGATCGATGTTAGAAAATACAAAAAGAAAGGAGATTCATCAGATATAACTGATTATATCCAAAACATACCAGACATTCAAACTCCTACTCATTATGGAGCAGAAGGATCATTAATTACTCTCTTCAATCCTAGAGGCGATAAATACAACATATCAATTAATGGATTAGGTATATCAACAATGATTAACTCTTCATACAATGCAAACTTACTCGATGCTCTGTTCTTTAACGGTGTAGACATTTACTACGGACCATCATCTTCTAAGTACGGAAGTGGAAACTATGGTGGTGTTTTAAACTTCAACCTATTAGGAGATGAAGATGTAAGTTTCATAAGAGTTATAAGAACTTTAGGTGCATCTTTTGAAACATATTATGTCATGAGTGATCTATCATTAGTAACAGATTTTGGTAAATTTTATCTAGGAGTGAGTTACAACAGGAGTGAAAACGCATTTTATTACAACATTTCAACTCTTTATACAAATCAATCATCACTAGAACCTACGAACTACATAAGACAAGGTGCTCATTACACAAAGTATTCAATTTTGGCAAGATATATAAATAACATTTCAGGAATAAACCTAGATATAGGATTTCTTGGGACACTACCGACAATAGATGAACCAAATCAAGTACAAATTACTTCTCCCCTAAGCTACGAGAAAGCAACCTCTAGAAACAGATTTTTATTACCCTATATAAAAACTAGATACTCCTTCGACAACACTGAAATAGGATTAAACCTATACTACACAGAGCACTATACCACTAGAAAGGTAGAAAAACCTTTGAATACTTCTTATGGTTCATTAGGTTCTGAGATATCGAGTAGCAAGTTTAGTACAGAGATTGAGCTAAAACGAAAACTTTTAATAAACGAAATGAATTCAATACTCTTAGGAATATCTCTAAACTTTGACTATAACAGTTCTAAATCAGAAAGCACAAACTACTCATCATTTCCAACTCCCAGTACTAATGTAGGGAAAACTAACGCAACAAGAAACATACTAGGGCTATATACAGAAGTCAACTACTTACTATCCTCTCTACTTCAGATTACAGCATCTTCAAGGTTTGAATATATGGACGGCAATATTTTTGAGCTGTCACCAAGGCTAGGAATTCTCCTAAAGCCTACCGATTTTATCGGTATAAGAAGTAGTGTTTGGAGAGCATATAGATTACCTTACTTTGACGATATATACGGAGGCATAGTTTACGGTTACGGTACAGTAATTACCAACTTAACTACTGAATATGTAAATGGAATAGATACTAGTTTCATACTCAACTACAATACTGACACAATAGGTTTCTACTTTTCACTTACACCATACTACCAAGATACAACAAATCTCATAGCATACAACAATGCTACTCTTAACACAGAAAATATAGGAAAAGTGTATACAAGAGGAATAAACTTAAATGCTAAAATAAGCTTTAAAGACACCCTGACATCAACTATATCTTATACTTATAACGAAGCTATAAATGGGAATGCCTATGAATACATTGGATGGAAAAATCCAGTGTTTTTGAATTATAGACCACTCAATATTCTTTACATCGATATAGTATATGAAAGAGGATATTTTGGATTAGGGGCATACCTTGACTATATATGGTATAGGTATCAATATATCTATGATAGTAATTTCAACATAGTAGGAAATAAACCTATAGATGATATTCTCACGATATCAATAAAACACTGGGCTAGACCAAAAGAGTGGGTTGAACTTGGAGTTGAATGGAAGAGAAATTTAATAGGAAACGAATATATTGAAGGTTACCCAATACCTGAAGAGAAAATAAACACGTACGTAATTTTTGAATTCAGTTGGTAATAAAAAGGGGCTATAAAAGCCCCTTGTGTTTTAGTTTTTCTTCTCTTCGTCAACTACCTTGTAATCAGCATCTACAACTTTTTCATCATTAGCTTTTGACGAAGTATCCGAAGTATTACTTGTGGAAGTAGGTCCTGCATGTCTATAAAGTTCTTGACTTATCCTATAAGTTATGTTTGTAACCTCTTCCATAGCCTTCTTTATAGCATTAGTGTCATCAGAATTTATGTTATCTTTCAGCTTGTTTATAGCTCTTTCAAGATCTAACCTATCCTGCTGGCTTATCTTATCTCCTTGTTCTTTAAGCAATTTCTCTGCTGAGTAAACTATTCCATCAGCTTGGTTTCTTATTTCTATTAACTCCTTTCTCTTTCTATCTTCCTCAGCATGTCTTTGTGCTTCTTCTACCATTCTCTTTATCTCTTCCTCAGTTAGATTTGTAGAATTTGTAATTCTAATACTCTGTTCTTTACCGGTTCCCAAATCCTTAGCATAAACTGTTAATATTCCGTTTGCATCGATATCAAACGTAACTTCAATTTGAGGAATTCCTCTAGGTGCAGGTGGTATTCCATAAAGTTCAAACCTACCTAAACTCCTATTTTGAGAAGCTAGCGGTCTTTCTCCTTGTAACACATGTATAGTAACAGCAGTTTGATTATCTTCAGCAGTAGTAAAAACTTGAGATTTTCTTACAGGAATAGTAGTATTTCTAGGAATAATAACTGTCATAACCCCACCTAGAGTTTCAACACCAAGTGATAATGGTGTAACATCTAATAGCAATATATCCTTTACTTCACCTTGTAGTATACCCGCCTGTATAGCAGCACCAACGGCAACAACTTCATCAGGATTAACAGATTTATTAGGCTCTTTCTTAAAGAAATCCTTGACTAAGTTTTGTATTAATGGTATTCTAGTAGAACCACCAACCAATATGACCTCATCTATATCATTCACAGTAAGTCCTGCATCTCTCAAAGCATCTTCACAAGGTTTGAGAGTTCTTTCTGCAAGATCTCTAATTAAAGACTCAAACTTTGCTCTAGTTAATGTTTTTATTAAGTTCTTTGGAGTACCACCAACAACTGCTATAAACGGTAAGTTAATTTCAGTTTCCATCTTTGACGATAACTCTATCTTTGCCTTCTCAGCCGCTTCTTTTATTCTCTGAAGAGCTATTCTGTCTTGAGACAAATCAACACCCGTTTCTTTTCTAAACTCCTCAATAAGCCAGTCCATTATTCTTCTATCAAAATCATCTCCTCCTAAATGGGTATCTCCATTTGTTGATTTAACCTCAAATACTCCCTCTCCTATTTCGAGTATAGAAATATCAAAAGTACCACCACCTAAGTCATAGACAGCAATTTTCATTTCTTTTCCTCTTTTCACAACTTCTTTATCAAGACCATACGCTAGTGCAGCAGCTGTAGGTTCATTAAGTATTCTCTCAACTTTTAGCCCAGCAATAATACCCGCATTCTTAGTTGCCTGTCTTTGAGCATCATTGAAGTAAGCAGGAACAGTTATAACCGCTCTCTCTACTTTCTCACCCAAGTAATCTTCAGCAGCAGCCTTTAACTTCATAAGTACTCTAGCAGATATTTCTTCAGGTGAAAACTCACCAGCAATTGTTTGAACTCTAACACTATCACCATGAGGAACAACTTTATAAGGTACCCTTCTTCTTTCTTCTTCAGTTTCCTCAAATCTTCTACCCATAAATCTCTTTATTGAGTAAATAGTATTTTCAGGATTAACTATCATTTGATTTTTCGCAGGAGCACCTACTAATACCTCTCCTTTTTGAGTGAAACCTACTATTGAAGGAGTAGTTCTACTACCTTCTTGATTTTGTATAACAACAGGTTTACCACCCTCCATAACAGCAACAACTGAATTTGTTGTACCAAGGTCAATACCTATAATCTTACCAGCCATAAATCCCTCCTATATAAAAAATAAAGACACCTCCCCGTAACTAAAAACTACGAGGAGGAAGACACACCCCCACTTCCAGTCCCTTCATCATTTATATTGTTTGTATTTTTTTCCTTACTTTTCTTTCTCTGCTTTTGAACCTTTACCTTACCAGGTCTTATAACGTTATCATACATCTTGTATGCCTTAAGATATTCTTTTACAACAACATCCTTGTCGTCGTCTTCTACTTCTACCTCTTCAACTTCTATCACTTCACTTATGTTAGGATCGTAAATTTTACCCTCCATATCTATTCTAACAACTCCATACTTCAAAAGTACATTCATAAGCTCCTTGTATATAAGCTTTATACCAATAAATATATCCTTTGCACTATCATCCAAATTCGCTCTTTCTATGCTTTCTATAGCCCTATCAAAATTGTCTATTATAGGCAATAAATCAAGGATGAAATCCTTGGTAGCAAATCTAACATACTCTACTTTTTCTTTATTAACTTTCTTTTTGTAGTTATCAAAATCAGCAGCTAATCTCTTTATAAGATCCTCATACTCTCTTATCTTAGACTCTTTAAGTTCAATTTCTTTCTTTAAGTTTAAAATAAACTCCTTTATCTTCTTAACCTTGTCTTGGTCCTTGTTAGTATCCTTCACATCCTCGTCCCCTTTAGGAATATCACTATCTGAATCTGAAACATTTACCTTATCAGCATCACTTCCTTGTATTTCATTAATTTCCTGAGCATTCTCTCTCTCAATATCCATATCAAACCTCCAAGTCCTTTATGTTGTATTCAAATACCATGCCAAAAATACTAGGAGTTCGTATTTCGTAAAAGTAAGCCCTTTGAATACAGAAATTATTAATATACTTAATACATCAAAAAAAACAGAAGCTTGCACTAGCTTTTTGAAAATGATAACCTAAATCACACAAGAATGATAAGGAACATCCAAAAAATTTTAACCTTAATAATGTTTATTAATTTCATACCTGCCATCATACACACAAACCAAGTGTATACAAAATAAACAAATATGTATAAAAAATATGCATTATAAGGATTACAAAAGTACAGATCAACTAAATTATTTCACTGTATAAAGGTTTAAACTAAGAATTTTATTGAAATTTTTGAATTCTAACAAAACATACATGTAAACATGGAGAAAAGACATTTAGAATATATATATGATTGATTATACTATCCTAAATGAAATAGGATTTATAGAAAACTTAGATCACAGTAAAATTAAAGAAAAAATAGAAAAATACATTGAAATACTATTTGAATGGAATGTTAGTACCAGTTTAACCTCAAATACAAAGGAAGAGTTTTTTGAAAAACATATACTATTTTCTTTCAACTACATACCATTCATCAAAGATTATGATAACGTATTTGACTTTGGAAGTGGTAATGGAGTACCAGGAATAATTCTAAGCTTTGTATTCCCTCAAAAAACATTTTTGCTAATCGAGAATAAAAAGAGAAAAGTAGCATTTTTGGAATATGTTTCATCAGTTTTGTCTCCGAACATACACATTATAAACTCATCTTTAGAAAAACCACCCGAAGAATATCTAGCAAATTTTTGTGTTATTTCAAAAGCCTTTAATGATATAGATACTATTCGGAAGTTTTTTAGGAAATCTTTCAATTTATTACTTCCAACAAGCAATAAATTAAACTACAAAAACGTAAAAATAATTAACACTTACAAACCGAAAGTAGGTAACTACCAAAATATATTCTTTTATGAAGTAGAAGTGAAAGCTTAGTCTTACAAGAAGCCTTGAAAAACCTCTCTATCATTCCTAATTACCCCTAAACCTAAGTATAAATCTGATCACTACAGAAACACTTTTTCATTTAGTAAAGTTCAAAACAAAGAATAGCACATCAAAAAATAAATTTCAAAATGATCAGTAAATTACTGTTACCAATATTTTCTAAGAAAACTATCTATTTGCATAGTTCTTGTCGTAGAATTTTAGATACTCACCCGAAATCACATTTCTCACCCAATCAAGATTTTTCAAATACCATTCTATGGTTATCTCAAGTCCCTCTTCAAAAGACAAGGTATGCTTCCAACCAAGCTCAGATATTATCTTTGTAGGATCAATAGCATACCTCCTATCATGCCCAGGACGGTCTTTAACAAACTTTATTAGATCTTCATTTATACTATCATCATTTGTTTTCTTTCTCAAAATCTCTAATATCTTTTTTACAACATATATATTCTCTCTCTCATTATGGCCTCCGATGTTATAAACTTCTCCTACTCTACCTTTTTGTATTACAATATCTATAGCTCTACAATGATCTTCTACATAAAGCCAATCTCTGATATTTCTACCATCACCATAAACAGGTAACTCTCTGTGATTAATAGCATTCCATATCATAAGAGGTATTAGTTTCTCTGGGAATTGGTAAGGTCCATAATTATTAGAACATCTTGTTATAATAACTGGCATGCCAAATGTATAGTAATAACTCTTCGCAACTAAATCTCCACCAGCTTTGCTGGCAGAATAAGGACTATGAGGATCTAGTGGAGTAGCTTCGGTAAAGTACCCCTCAGAATCTAGAGAACCATACACCTCATCTGTTGAAATTTGTATAAACCTTTTATCACCTCTCCAACTATCTCCCTTTTTCCAATAATCCATCGCTACACTTAACAAAGTCTGAACACCTACAACATTTGTCTGTATGAAAACATGCGGATCAAAAATAGATCTATCAACATGAGACTCAGCAGCAAAGTTAACCACAACATCAAAATCATAAAGCTTAAACAAATAGTTAACCAACTCAGCATTATTGATATCTCCCCTTACAAAGACAAATCTTTCTCTATCCTTAAACGTTAGTTTAGCTAAATTTTCAAGATTTCCAGCATATGTTAGTTTATCAAGTCCTACTATGAAGCTATCCTTATGCTTACTTAGATAGTAATAAACAAAATTAGTTCCAATAAAGCCAGCACACCCTGTAACCAAAAGCCTCATAATTTATACTCCTCCTTAAGATAATTGTAAACTGATTCTCGCCACTCAGGAATCCTAACATTAGTAATATCCTTAACCTTAGTGGGGTCAAGTTTTGAATACTTAGGTCTCCTAGCAGGTAATTTGAATTGAGATTGCTTAGCTCTGTATATTTTACCTTTCCACCCTATGACTTTCAAAACAAACTTTGCATACTCATATCTACTACATTCCCCTTCACTAGAAAGATGGTATATCCCAAAAGCACTTTCCTCAAAAAGTCTCCAACTCACATCTACTATCGTTTTAACACTGGTTGGAGAAGAGATTTCATCAGTAGAAACCTTAACAGTTCCCTCCCTAATCCAGCTCATAAGCTTGTGAATAAAATTATTTTCCCCTCTTCCAAATACCCAACTAACTCTTAAACATATACTTCTTGGATTAATTTGCCTTAAAAACACTTCTCCTAACGCCTTGGTATATCCATATTTTGATATAGGACAAGTTAAATCATCTTCGGTATAAGGTGTAGTTTTACTACCATCAAATACATAATCCGTTGAATAGTGAATAATTGGTATTTTCTTTTCATATGAAAGAAGGGATAGCAACCTAACCCCCTCAACATTAGTCCTATAAGCTTCTTTGTATCCTTCACCCTCTGCCTTATCAACATTGTTGTACGCTGAACAGTTTATTACAAGATCAAAATCATAATCTTCGAAAAGTTTAGAAACCTTATCTTTATCATAAACGCTTGTCTGATATGTTTTTTCATCTCTCGCATTCCTACTGACTGGTACATATTCAATACTATTTCTCTCAAAAAATCTCCTAAATTCTGTACCCAGTTGTCCATAAGCACCTACTAACAGGACTCTCATATCACTACATGAATATTCAATAAACTCTAACAGAAATAACAACTTACCATAGAATACCAAATGATCAACAGTCGTAAAATATCAATTGGAATAAAACATTTAACATGATATTAACTAAGCAATAATATCTTACTTGAGTCTTGAAAATTTTGATATCCTATACCACATAAATAGCCGACTAAACAGAATTAATCCTGACAAACTCTTCCACACTTATTACATACCTAAAAATGTCTTGTATACTTTCCATTGTATTGTAAGATACCGCAGAAGATAATAATACATTACCAACAGCATCACGTCTAAGTTCTTTTAAATATGCTCCCGTACCCAACATTTTCCCCATGTCCCTTGCTAATGCTCTTATGTAAGTCCCACCAGAAGATCTAACAAATATTTTAGCTTCTTTACTAATGTTGTCAAAATCTAATAGGTGTATCTCATATATGACAACTTTTCTAGGCTTAAGCAGATTTAAAGTGCTATAATAATCTTTTTTAGCCATTTTATAAGCTCTTTGCCCATCTATATGTACAGAAGAATAAACTGGAGGAACTTGATATATTTCACCAACAAACCTTGAAAGGGTTTCTTCAACCAATGAATACGTCAAATGAGACGTCGGTAATTCTTCTATAGTTTCACCATATATATCATCCGTCGATCTAAACTCACCAAATTTTACTACTGCAAAATAAGTTTTTTGAAGAGTTCTTATATACTCAAAAAGTTTAGTCCCCTTTCCTAGAAGTACAAGCAAAAGACCACTAGCAAACTTATCCAAAGTACCACCATGACCCACTTTGGCTCTAATACCACTTTTTTTTAGAACTTTCTTGATTTTATTTACAACATCACTTGACAAAATACCTGATGGTTTATCTACAGGTAATACTCCTTCACTTACCACGATATATATTATTATTTTTGGAGTTTCACTTCTTCACCTTCAGACTTCAACATATCCATTTCAGAAATCATATCTGGAGTGAACCCAACTACTTTCGCCTTATAGTCAAATCCAATATTGTATTTGCTGTTAATTTCTTCTACGATCTTAACTACTCTTTCAACTGGTACTACCGAAGAAGAAACAGGTACATTCATAAGAACAACTAACTTCCTACCTTCATCTATTCTAGATATCAGATCAACAAACCTTAACTCAGCGTTTACATTCTCCATAAGTTCAAGCATTATCTTCTGTAGCCTTCTTTTACCCACTTTTTTCGAGACTTCATTATAATTTTTGAACTCAATAACTCCCAAACTTAGAGGAACATGATATCTTTTAGATTCATAAAACTTAAGTGGTAAAATTCTGTAAAAAGCATCCTCATCAAACTTTGATACCCAGTCTATATCACTAAAGTAATTTAGTATGTTAACATAAATCCAAGACCAAGCGGAAGCAATCATATAGGCAAATATTATCGAACCAATCAACGCAATTATTACAAGTGATGATATATTTTCTACTTTAACTTTCCTGACATCAAATGATATTACATAATACGCTACAATGTAGAGTATAAACAACGCTAAAAGAAATACATAAAGAAAGTTTGGTATTATATCATGGATATTTGCTTCTTTGTAAGAAATCATCTCTAACCTGTACTCTAGCAATTTAAGGTAAACAGCAAGAATACCTATGAATATTGAAGCAAGCAAATGTCCAATAAAACTCATTAAATTAAACGATACTATGTTCAACCAAACTAAGGAAAAATATACTATCAAAAACAAGAATATTGAAGAAATAATACCACAAATAATAGTAATCATCCTGTTTGAGAAAAGAGTTAGAAACCTCTCTTTATCCTTAAAAGTTAATGAATAGATCGTTGCTCTCATACAAAGCCTCCTAAAATTCTAGCATATGAAAATTATCAAACACGTAAAAAACTTTTTCAACATTATAACGAACTTATATCATCGAAAAATAGAATAATTTCATAAATTCTTACCCTTTCATTTAGAATTGAACTAAGATGAAGCTAAAAAGTCTTTTAAAAAGTGTAGAAAATTTCATAATTAACTCACATATAGTAGAAGATACAGAGATTAAAAATCTTTCAGAGGATTCAAGAGAAGATAATATAAATTCCAACACTTTATTTTTTGCGATAGAGGGAAGTAAAGTTGATGCTACAAAGTTTATTCCGGAACTTATATCAAGAGGATGTAAAACATTCATCACTAATAAACTAATAAATTTAGAAAATAACAATGTAAATTTGATCATCGTAAACAATATAAGAAGAGTTCAGGCTATATTATCAAAAGAATTTTTCCAACATCCTGATGAGAAACTTAGAATCATAGGTGTAACAGGAACAAAGGGTAAAACTACAGTGTCTTACATGGTATTTAATGCTTTGAGGGGTGTAGGTAAAAACGGTGGACTAATAGGAACAATAGAATACCGAATAAATGACTACTCAATAAACGCAGATAATACAACTCCAGGACCTCTTTATCTTTTTTCATTACTTAATGAAATAGTAAACGTTAACGGTGAATTTGTATCAATGGAAGTATCTTCTCATGGTCTTGAAACAGATAGGGTATATGGTCTCAAGTTTGATGCTGGTATATTTACAAACCTTTCAAGGGAACATTTAGATTTCCACCAAACTATGGAAAACTATTTCAATGCTAAAATGAAACTGTTTCACCAGATAAAAAACACTAACCCCAATGGAATTGCAGTAATAAATATAGACACTGATTGGGGCCAAAAAGCATACAATGTAGTTAAAGAACTCGGCATTAGGTTAATAACCTGCGGGATAAGTAAAAGAGCAGATATAATGGCTAAGGATGTAACAATATCAATTGACGGTAACAGTTTCTCGCTAGATTGTATGGGAAAGAAATTCTCTGTTAGAACTAATATGGTAGGGATTCACAACATATACAATGCACTTTGTAGTATATCTGCTTTAGTAGGAGTATTTGGAGACGAAAAAATAGAAGAGTACTTACACCATATAGGCAAAACTACGGTACCTGGCAGGTTTCAAACCGTCAAGAGTGACAAAGGCTTTTACGTTGTAATAGATTATGCACACACACCAGATTCTCTTGAAAAAACTCTAGAAACAGCAAGATCTTTTTCTCCAAAAATTTTAACTGTCGTTTTTGGTGCAGGAGGTGATAGAGATAAGGGTAAAAGACCTTTAATGGGAGAAATTGCATCAAGAATAGCAGATAAAGTAATTATTACAAGTGACAACCCTAGAACAGAAAATCCTATATCAATAATCGACGATATAATTCAAGGAATCCCAGAAAACCTATCACATAAAGTTAGAGTAGTTGCTGATAGGAAAATAGCAATTCAAACTGCTCTCAAAGAAGCAGTAGAAGGAGAAATAATAGTAGTGGCAGGTAAAGGACACGAAACTTATCAGATAATAGGAACTGAGAAAATACATTTCTCAGACTACGAAGAAGTAATAAGTAGTCAGTATTTCTAAGCGCATTTTACGCAGCCACTTGGTTTAAATTTACAATTACAAAACCAAGATAATGTAAAAATAAATTCTAAATAAATCATTTGACGCTACCCCTTATTCCAAAGGGTATAAAGATTTTAAACACTATTTAGTAACTTAACTAGAAACTCTATACTTTCAACATACCACAGAAGAAAATTCTGAAGCTTGACCCAATTAACACTATATTAAATATGCCCGGTATTATAGAGATTTAAATTTTACCATTAGAAATTCAGTTGAAAGCTCTACAATTACACATTAAAACTTTTTACCATGGAAGATATGGTTTTTGTTTTCGGAACAATAAGGAAAGGACAACCAAGACACTATCTCGTAAAAGATGCTATCTTTGTGGACTATGCCACATTAGAAGGTTTCAGGCTATACTATATAAACAATATGTTTCCAGGAATAGTTGAAGGTGAGGGTAGAGTATACGGAGAAGTGTACAAAGTCAATATCGACACTCTCAACAAGCTTGATGAAGCAGAAGATGTAGTTAAAGTAAAGAATCTAGATATAGGTTTATCCAAAAGAGTCAAAGTAAAAGTTAAGACATCAAGTGGCGACGAAGCTTTAGTATGGTGTTATGTTTTCAACCAGGATATTGAAAATTCAACCTTTATACCTTCCGGAGATTGGGTGGAGTTTTTAAAGACTATTTCTCGATAAACTTACGTTTAAAATCTTCGGTCATTAGCTTATGTTTCTTCTCATAATCTCTAAGATTTTCAACTTTGTTGTCAAACTCGCTGAAGAAATAAATTTTAATCTTGGGTTCTGTACCAGACGGTCTAACTACAACTTTACTACCTCCTTCCAGGTTTATGATGACTACGTCAGAAATTGGTAAATCTGTCTTGTATTCTTCTTTTTCACTTTTCCCAAAGTCTTCATAAGTTCTATTTTTCAGATCTATTCTCGACATAACACTCAACTCCCCTATGGTATCTATTCTTGAGTTTCTAACTTTCTCCATGATTAGCTCAATTCTTTTCTGTCCTTCAACACCTTCGAAGTCTAAAGACATTAAACTCTCAATGTGAACCCCATACTCTCTGTAGATATCCATTAGATAATCATTAAGATTCTTAGATTGTGACATTAAATCCTCAACCATTAAAGAAAGAATACAAGTTGATATCACTGAGTCTTTGTCCCTTACATCATCTCCGTAAAGATATCCTATACTTTCTTCACATCCAAATATAAATTTTTTCCTACCCTCAAATATTCTTATTTTTTCACCTATGTACTTAAATCCCGTTAAAGTTAAGTAAGTTTCAACTCCAAACTTTCTTGATATTTTAGATATGAGCCCAGTAGTTACTATTGTAGTTACAACAAAACTATCTTCAGGTAGCAAATTTCTCTTCGACAGATTTGTTAAGATCCAACTAAGCATCATAGAGGCTATTTGGTTACCTGAAAATAAGGTTATGTTTCCACTATCGTTAATTCCTACTCTTACTCTATCTGCATCAGGATCGCTAGCAAAAAATACCTGAGCTCCAACTTCCTTAGCAAGTTCAACAACACCGTTGAAGGAATTGTCATCTTCCGGATTAGGAGATGGAACTGCTGAAAAGTTACCATCGACTGTAGTCTCTTTTTCAACTAGGTATATATTTCTAAAGCCAATGTATCTCAAAGCATCTGGTGTTAGATATAGAGAGGTACCATGAAGTGGAGTATAAGCTATTTTTATACCATCATATCTAGGCTTCTCAATATCATAGAGATTCTTCAGATTTGACTTTAGAGTATCTAAGTAGGCTTCCTTAACCTCCTCTAATACCTCACTAAATAGCTGTGAAGATTTTAGCTCATCTTCAGAGACTAGGTTTATTTGCCTTGACGAAGTTATGTTGTAAAATTCTTGTATAATCCCCTTGTCGTGTGGTGCTACTACTTGAGCTCCATCATCCCAGTAAACTTTATAACCATTGTAATTAGGTGGATTATGAGATGCTGTTAATATCACTCCTCCTGATGCCTTTAAGTACCTTATCGCAAATGAAATAAAAGGCGTTGGCATCGGTATTTTAATTAGATACGTTCTTATACCATTGCCAACTAAAACTCTAGCAGCCTCTATCGCTAAACTGCGAGAATCCTTTCTTGTATCATATCCTATGACACAAGACAAATTCTTGCTTCCTTTCACCTTTTTAAGATAATTGGCAAAACCTTGAGTAGCAGTATGTATAGTGTATTTGTTTATCCTATTAGTTCCGATACCCACCTTACCCCTCATACCACCAGTTCCAAACTCAAGTTTCTTGTAAAATCTATCCTCTATCTCGTCAAACTTTTTCTGGTTAATAAGCATAATAATCTCATCTTCTACTTCTCTTCCAAACTCTCTAATCATATCCTGCATGTTTCTCTTAGATACATCTGAAATAGGTAAACTGTCAAAAGAAATGCTCATCTTCTACCTCCGATTTGACTAGAATTATTAATATAACTCTAACATCATTTCAAAAATACTTCATATTTGACAATCTAGTATAAAACTTTTCTTTCACACTTTAAGTTTATGTAAGCCATACTATCTTTCACACACAACATTTTATCTATTTGATAATTCTAACTAAATTAGTCTTATATAATTAAGAAATATTTTGGTATTCAACTTGGCTTTATTTTAGCACTATTTAGACAACGCACAAAATGTGCGTGTTTGGTCTAGTCTCTTAAAAAGCTATCTAGAATAAGAAAATACCAATAAATTTTGGTAAATTTATCTTTAAAAAAAATTTCTCTTTGTGCATAGTTGCTATAAGGCTTTAAAAAAGATTTTCTCGCGTCAAAAACCAAAATGTTTTGGGGTATGCATGCACAATCAAATGCACAAAATGTGCATTGTTGTTATAGCCTATAGGAAAAGCTTTTTGAGCAATTTCTTCAAAACATTTTGGTATCAAAAATTTTTCTAAACGCACAAAGTTAACATAATTTTTCTAAAATTGTGCGTCAAAATGCACAATGCACAGAGCTATGCACATTAAATGCACATTAAATGCACAAAATTGTGCGTTATCGCCTCAAGGCATAAAACCTAGTAAGTGTTACATTTTTACCAACGGATTTTGGTATAAATTTGCACCTCTAAAACAATGATAATAATAAAAATAATAAATAATAATATTGAAGTAATAACACTATCAGTACATTACATACCACAAAACAAATTACCGAATTACGGCTGAAATGATGAATAAGATTCCCTCGCTAAAAATTCAATGTTTATCAATATCATGAAACACGTCACAACAATGACCTCACTAGTCAAAAGCTACCTAAAGTTTATTAACTTATTTAACCTGTCTTTCTTTGATGAAGCAAAGTTTTTTATATCTTCACCCACATCAGAATTGCAAACATTCTCGTATATTGACATTGCCTTGTAAACTTCACCTATTCTCTCGAATAGTTCTCCTAATGCCACGAGATTTTCGTAGTACTCTCTCTTAAAGTCTTTCAGAATTATCTCATTCCTCTGCAGGATAATATTAATCATTTCCCTCGTAGGAGGCTCAGGAACAGATGAATAGTAAGCTAGTATTTCTCTTAGTGCGAATGATAGCTCTCTTGGATTTGTTATCCTTGCAAGAGATTCTCTTATGTTCTTATCAGCCATTGAGTAGTTTTTAGACTTCCCAAAAAATATACCCGTGTAAAGTTTTATGATACTATCCTTGTCAGCAAATTCCTCACCTTCCTTTATAGCATCAGAAAACTTATTAAGCCTGCCTAAGAATTCCATTTTTTTTAGCTTGAGCTTAGGTAAGTCGTCTCTAGATACGTTAGACTCCAAGTTCTCTATTTCCTTAATAGCTCTATAATACCCATACTTGCTTGCTATGTTGTCTATGTTTTCAAAGAACTTCTCCTCATCACCAACAAGAAACTTAAGGTCAAGCTTACCAACATTCGATGGGGGACCTAATTCGGTGCTTTGCTCGGTACTCTCTCTCTCGTTATCTGTAATATCGTATGAGGCAGAATTGGCAAGCAGTATATTACCAAAATCATTCGTACTCGAGAAACTGTAATTGTTTGATTTGCCAGCATTACTGTCTCCAGATAAGTTGGCCTTTCGAGAAGTACCAAACATTATACCACCGTTAGTAATTGAGATGACTCCTTGAGAGTTAGTAGCCTTATCACTAAAAGCTTCAACTGAAGTTACTTCATATTCGAGAGTTTTTATGACTGTACCATTACTAGAAAAAAGCTGAAATATGATGTTATCTTTACCGTAATCTCTGGTAGTAAATATGAATACATTATCTCTTACCCTAGAAGTTCCATCGAGAAACGCAACTTTAAGAGGGTACTTTTTCACAAGCCATATTCCATCCTCACTCGGTAATTGGATCGTAAACTTTTGTCCCTTAGTAGAAAATATAGACGTAACGGATACAGGTTTTTCCTTACTTCCAGGAAACATGTTTCTCTCATCCTCAAGGAGACGTATCTTGTCTTCAACGAATTCCGGTAATATCTTCTCTTCATCAGAAATTGGGACATCTGAGATACTATCCCCTTTGAGTTGGTACTTTCTAGAAAACATATCGACATACCCGAAATCCTCTTCAAGAGACTTCTTTATGAAGTACATTGTGTAAAAATCACATCCAACCAATATAAAAGAAAAAGTAGAAACCAGTATAACAATAAACACTCTCATAACCATAATATTAAATTTGACATTGAGAGTTTTCAAGAAGGCTATCATGTGGCAAACTTGGCTTATGATCAACCTCTCAAAACCTCACAGAAATTTGAAAAAATTTGTACACTTTCAAAAGAATTTGGCTATGCTTGTAGGAATCATACAGCTACACCTCATCATACCTGCTAGAACGTTAAAGGAGAAGAGAAGGATAATAAATAGCATAAAAGACAAGACGAGAAACAAGTTTAATGTGTCAATAGCTGAAATTGACCACAACGATAGTCACTCAAGAGCTCTTATAGGCATAGCGGTAATATCAAACGATGGAAACCATATCAACTCTACTCTACATTCAATACTTAACTACCTGGATATGGAGTTCCCAGGGTTAGTAAATAATTACGATATCGAAATAATATGATATATCTACTAAGTGTATTTGTATCACTCCTAATCGGCTCAGGTCTAGGTGTGTACTTCACTACATATCATTTCCCAGAAATGCCGTCCATGGAAGTTGTAAAAAACTTTCCCATGGCGCTGTCTCTATTTTTAGTTACTACGACTACATCAGTAGTACTAAAATCTAGGAAATTACTCCTACTAAGTGTAATATTCACAACCGTGTTTGTCTCATTTTGCTACTCAGCGATAAATTCCAAAAAAAGGCTCGACTCAATGCTCAAGACCCCCAATCAAAGCTTCGTAAGTGGTACAGTGAGTATAAGCTTTCTCAACAAGGTTTTCGTAAGCGTCTCAAATTACAACGTAATAGTTTATTTGAGAAACTACGATTATGAATTTTCATCTATAGGAGCCCAAGTTGTAATATCAGGAAACTCAAGACACATATATACCTACTTGACCAACAAGAACATGTATGGGTATTTCCTCTATCTCTTCAAAGAGAACACACCATACATAATATACTCGAAAGATGACATTGTAGGAGAAGTAGTAGAATCAAGCTCTCTATTTCTAAGGTTAGTTAACATAGTAAGACAGGACATATATAACAAATTCTACAGTTACATACCTCACACATCGTTTTTATCAGCCTCCTTAATAATGGGGGAGACATCTGAAATTTCAAGAGAGTTTATGGAAAAGATAAAAGATTCAGGAATCTCGCATATATTTTCTGTTTCAGGATTTCATGTGGGTGTTATCGTAATAGCATTTGTCATACTTCTCAACGTGCTAAGGATTCCTAAGCTAATACAATTTGTAGTGATCTCAGTGTTCCTAGTAGGTTATAGCCTAATAGTAGGTCTAAAACCTCCAGTTGTTAGATCATCACTACTAGCCTCAATAATGCTTCTAATTAGGTCATTTAATTTAAGGCCTAATTACCTAAGTACCACTCTGGTAGTTGGTATCATAATGCTAGCACTCAATCCTTTCCTTTCCGTAGATGTGGGATTCATCCTATCTTTTTTTGCAATCATAAGCACAATACTTTTCTCAAGGTACATTGATGAAATAGTAGTATCAGTAATTAACAGGTACGGCTTCGAACCCAACAGAACTTTGAAGGGAATTATATCACTTCTATCCGTATCTTTTACAGCTGTCATGTTTACATTGCCAGTCATACTAATATGGTTTGGAAGTTCCTCTCTAGTAGGCATACTTTCTTCCATTGTGTTGGTACCTCTTTCTTCGCTAAATATAACTAGTGGTATAATTTCATACATCTTTTCATCTGTCTCAGGTACTATTGCCGAATACATGTTTAGGGGCGTAAACTTTATAAACCTGATCTTTATTATCATCACAGAGTACTTCTCAACTATAAATCTACAAGTTGGAATAGTATTCTCAAATTTTACAGAGACACTAGTCTTCGTAGTACTGTACTATTTCATCCTAATTGCTATCTATGCTTATATCCCCAACAAAAATGTGGTACACGCAATGTTCAAGATGAAAGTAACCAAACAAACTACATAGCATTTTCAAAGTTTTTTCCTAGCACTTGAGACATTAACCAAATGTTACCTCATAGATCAAGGAACATTACTTTGTAGAAAGAAACTATTAACGATTAAACTTATTAAGAGTATGAAGCTGAGAGCAGTAATTATCACTCTGATTTTTGCCGTCATTTTCGGCGTGCTAGGAGTACTCCTTTATTTCACCTTAGTGTTTGATCCAAACGCTCTGATCTCAAATTTACTCACTGTCCTAGAAGATACCTATAAGCTACAAGTCAAATTCAAACTAAAACAGAAGAATTTTCTATCAATAATAAGTGGAGTCGAGTTAAATGAAGTAGAGATATACTCAAAACACACAACCACCAAAAAACTGATAGGTAGATCTGACAAAGTATTGATACATTTCAACATACTTGATGTCCTGGAAACCCAACAAATCAGAGAAATAACAGTAATAAGATCCAGTGTGAATGTAAAAAACTTACTAGACTATATAACTTCAGACACATTTAAATCATCTATAAGTAACAGTGGTTCCCAACAAGGATTTAGCGTGGAGTTACTCAATCTCCAAGACATGGTAGCTTCGTACGAAAAGATCAAACTCTCATTCTCTTGGAGTAGAGTATACTTGGACAACTTGAGAGTTGAAGGTTTCTTATCAACTACCAAAACGAAGTTTTCATTCGATGGCACTAACTTTGTCGTTGACAACTTCGAAGGAGGTAACGTATTAGGAGATATAAAACTGAAAAGATTTGTTGGCAAAATTACAAATTCGTCTATTGAAGGTGTAATTTCATCTCTTTCTTACTCAAATTTTCTATCGATTACTAACCTTTCATTGTTAGGTGATCTACAAAAACTCAGATTTGAAGGAGTAGCAGAGAATGTAAAACTTTTACTGTCAGGTTTGGATATGTCATTTACGAATACAAAGTTACATCTCATGATTGACAAAAGTACTAAGATCACATTCAGTACGGGACAAGTAGATGGTATCATAACCATAACAGAAAATGGAATTTTTGGCAATGTTGATGTAAAGAACCTATCGACAAACAATCTACATAAGGATATATTAGATAGTTTGAAGACAACAATCGATAATATTGACATTAAGGGCAACTTGAAATTTCATGCTACTGAAGATAACTTAAATATCGGAGGTAGGTTTAGAGGTGAAATAGCTACAAAAGTAAATTACTCCATTTTAAAAAGGATTAATCTTGACATCGAAATAGAAGATAATGAGTTAACAATCAGAGTAAATCTAAAAACTCAAAAAACAGATGTCGAGATGCTAGGAAATCTGGATAGAAAACTAAATTTAAATAGTGTAACAGTAACGTCAAAAAGACTCTACCTTGAAGACTTCCAGGATGTTGGAAAGAATAACAGTGAAAAAGTAAGTTTAACTAGCTTGCCGACAAATATACCTTTTCTACTTTCAAATACTACTTTGCTTATTGAAATAGAGGAACTAATATCAGACACTACACCCTTTAAGATAAACAATTTGTCTATATCGGGTAAAGCAACATTTGATAAAGGTATTCTTAAGAGCGATTTCTCGGTGAACAGAATTAGAATCTTGAATCTAAATACATCTGGCAGAGGAAGTGTTACTATATCAACGAACTTTTTGCTAACTATCAGTTTCCATACAATACCTTTCGAATTAGCAAGTCTTTATACACTAATAGGAACACCTTTGGGTGGAAGAGTTTACGGTAGGGGAGTTATCGACAAATTTTCTATCTCCTTTGATAGAGACTTATCAGTAAAAGCACAAGTAGAAGTTACAAATATTGAGATGGTAGATCTCAAAATACAAAACGAAATAGCAAGATTATTAAATCTTAACCTTAAACACTTATTTATCGACAGGATTAGTATGCACCTCGAGATAACGAACCAAACGACAATAGCAAGAGGAGTAGTAGAAGGAGATATATCATCAAGCTTTTCTGCCACTTACATGATTCCTAAAGAAAAGATTAATCTCAAGTTTGATTACCTTAAAGTAGATAGGAGTGTAATTGAAGATATACCAAAAATACTATTCCTCAGAAACGAGATAAACGGCATAAGATATACAATAGAAGGAAATAGCCTATCCTTTAAATCATTTGAGATAAATCTATGACCTTGTAGATTTTGGGTTTTCTGATTAATTCTAGTTAGATAATTCAAACAATTTTAGATTATAATATTTTTATTAGAATGTTGAAACAGATGAAAGTGTTTGGCTAAAATTACTACTGTTTTTAGGAGGCTAGATGTACAAAAAAGTATACAAAGTTGGTGTTGTTGGTGCTCCTAATGTAGGCAAAACATCGCTATTCAATAGTCTTTCTGGAGCTAGAGAAAAGGTTGGTAATTGGTCTGGAACAACTGTTGAAAGGGTTGAAAAGAGGATAAATATTGATGGAAAAGAAATAATTTTTGTTGATGTACCAGGTACATATTCACTTTCTGCTTCTTCCTTGGATGAAATTGTTGCCAGAGATTTTGTACTTTTAGAGAAACCTGATTTACTAGTTGTAGTTGTTAGTTCTGTAAATTTGTATAATAGTCTTTTCTTACTCACTGAGCTTTTGGAGATGGGATTTAGAATAATTGTAGCATTGAATATGTATGATGTTGCTAAAAAAAACGGTATTAAGATAGATGTAGATAAACTAAGTAGTATTTTTGGTGTCAAGTTTATACCTACTGTAGGTAGAACTCCTAGGGGTGTTAGAGAGTTAAGAAATGAAGTTATAAATGCAATAAATAATTTAGAAAACAAGAGTCTTGTTGACTTTAAAGTACCATATCCTTCCCCTATCGAGAAAGGAATATCTAGGATACTTAAGGTATTAGAGGATACAAAAGTGGTGGCTTCGAGAAATCCTAGAGGTGTTGCGATTAAGATACTTGAGGAAAACAACCTTGTAATGAGGTTAAAAGTTGAGCAAAATAATCTATCTAGGCAGATGAGAGATATAATAAGTGATGTCGATAGAGAACTTAGAATGTTATCAGTTGATGATATTGATACTGCTATAGTGCGCTCAAAGTATAACTTCATAGACAAAGTTTTAAAAGATGTTATTCAGGTAAGCCCTAAGAGAAGTGAAAGTATTCAAAGGAAGGTAGATGAAATCTTGACAAGTAAATTGTGGGGGTTGATTATATTTCTTGGAATTATGTTTGGAATATTTCAGTTAGTATATTATATAGGAGATCCTATTGCTAGACTTATAGAAGAAGGATTTTCTTACCTATCTGAAACTGTGTTATCATTAGGCAAAGACTTTGGATGGAGTTCTATGTTTATATCGTTCCTTACAGACGGTCTTATATCGGGAGTTGGCAGTGTACTAGTTTTTCTTCCTTATATCGTAGTGCTGTTTCTCTTTATAGGAATACTGGAGAATAGCGGTTTTTTGGCTCGAAGTGCTGTAATGATGGATAGAATAATGACAACTTTCGGATTACACGGTAAATCCTTTTTACCTATGCTTATAGGATTTGGGTGTAATATACCCGGTATAATGGCTACCAGAGTTTTGTCATCTTTTAAAGATAGGTTAGTTACGGTTTTGGTTTTACCTTTAATATCTTGTTCTGCTAGACTTACGGTTTTTGTAGTAGTTACTGCTGCTCTATTCAAGGAATATCAGGGGATTATTTTATTTATGATGTATCTTCTAGGAATAGTACTTGCTGGTGTATTTGGTATAATTTTTAGGAGAAATATAGCAAAAGGAGAATACTCTTTATTTGTTATGGAATTACCTGACTTCAGATTTCCTTCTTTAAGAGTTCTTTTATCTGAAATGTGGTACAGAAGTTTCATGTTTGTCAAAAAAGCTGGAACTGTAATAGCATCCGTCGTAATTCTAGTTTGGCTCTTAGGTTCTTTGCCACTTGGTGTTGAATATGCTTCTGGAGATAGTTTTCTTGGGATAATAGGGAAAACTATACAACCTGTTTTTTCTCTTACAGGTTTTGGTGATCACTGGCAAGTAGCCGTTTCAATTTTAACTGCAATACTAGCAAGAGAAGTTGTAATTGGTACTCTGGGTTCTGTGTATGGGGTATCCGAGGAAGGTATAACAGAAGTTTTGCCTAGTGTATTTACTCCACTTTCTGCTATATCATTTTTGGTATTTATGCAAGTTGCTATGCTCTGTATAGCAACAGTTGTTGTTATAGCAAATGAAATTGGTAAAAAGTGGGCTGTTTTCAGCTTTTTGTACACAATAACACTTGCTTGGGGTCTAAGTGTGTTGGTTTATAATGTAGGAGTGGTCCTGGGATTATAACTTAATACAAGCTACCTAAGTTATGAACTTATTTCCACAGGTTTATCTCGATTTTTACTTATCTTAAGGGGAGATTTTAAATATGTATGTTAGTTGTGCTGAATAGTTTTTATAAGGGTATTGAGGTATACTTAGCTAAGTTGTAATAGTTTTTGTTTTTGCTAAACAATAAGGATATGTTTAAGTGGAAGTTAGCCGTTGTTATATTGTCCATCTTGCTAGTAATTCAGACGGTTTTGTTCATATCATTTTCTCTATATTACAATGATAGAAACCTCAAAAAGTTTATAGATGAAATAATACTTCCGAAAAAAGAAAAGCTTACTACAAATGACATAATGCAAATAAATGAAATATTTTCTTACAGAGTTTATGGAGACATAAGTGATGATAACTTGTATTATTCTAAGTTTGTGAAAGATAAGTTTTATTTTCTTGGTGGTAGAGTATCAAAAAATGGTTTCAATGACATTTGGTTTTTTAATGTTGACAGAGATGGTTCTATTGTAAGTAACATGATGCTTGGCAAGGACAAATATGATGAAGTTGGTTTGAGTTTAGATGTTTATAAAGATTTTGTGTATATTACCTCTGAATTACAGAATCCCGGGAGAAACATAAATGGTGTATGGATTTTGAAACTTACAAACATGGTTCCAGAGTGGGATATACTTATAAGGACAGCTTCTAAAAGCGTTTCTCCTATTTGTAAAGTTTTGAAGAGTGGTGATGTTATACTATCATTTTCTACTACTTCTTTGATTTCGAATATTCTTTCCCTTGTGGTTATCAGAGTCTCAAAAAGTGGTGACTTTAGAAAAGCGTTGGTTATCTCTGGAACTCTCAAAGAAACTCCAGTTAGGATTGTAGAGTTTAATAGCGGCAAATACTGGATAATTGGAGAATCGAAGTCATTTGGGTTTGGTGAAACAGATATATTCATAGTATCATTCGCAACTAATGATGAGATAGAGTGGTTTAAGGTATATGGTACTAAGTTTGCTGAGACACCTAATTATGTATTACAGTTAGACGATGGAGTTATTGTAACTACTTCAGCAAGACATTTCTCGGCCATTAAAATAGATACCAATGGTAATATTATATGGACTAAGATATACAAAAACGGTAGTATATCATCTATTTTCAAATTTCAGGATAGTCTTTTTGCTACTGGAACGATATTTGATCCGTATTCTTACAAGAATATATTTGTTTTTGAAGCAGATTATAACCTTAACATCAAGTGGGAAGAGTTTTATTCTTTTAGTTATGATGAAATGCCATATGAAATTTTTGTTGAAACTAACTTTATATATGTTTTAGGGACTATGTACAACGATAAGACACAACGGGATGTGTGGTTTGTTAAACTAAAAAGAATGACGAATCTAGTGATGAGTAACTCAATTTCAAATGTACAAGAATACTCGGGTGAGATTCTAGTTAAGGATGTTAGTGATTTTACTTTTACAAACATACTGATTTCTTCAACGAATGATTCAATATTTGAGATATCTTCCATTTATAACTTACCATCTTCAATATCTGAAAGATTCAAGATAGAGAGGGAGGTTAAGAGAAAGACAGATAAGAAAAAATCAACAGGACGCAAGAAAAAGTAAAGATTTAATCTTTATTATGGCGAGCTTTCTAATTTTATTAGATTCAATTTAGAGAATTGTTTATGTTTTTTCAATAACTTAAGTAATAGATTATTCTCCTATTAATTGAATTATCACTTTTCTGCTTCTGGCCCTTATGTCAAACTCAATTAGTACAACTTGTTGCCAAGTACCTCTAAGGAGATTTCCGTTGACTATTGGAAATACATAGAATGGTTTGAAAATACTACTTAGTATGTGTGAGCTACCGTTGTCGTCTCCCCAAGTTTCGTTATGGTAGTAATACGTTTCTCTAGGAGCTACCTTGTCAAACAGAATATTTAAGTCCTTTTTTAGCCCAGGTTCATATTCCATAGTAGTTATTCCAACCGTCGATCCGGGTGAGAATATGTTGACAATACCGCTTTTTATATTATTTCTCTTGACAAAACTTTCAACAATTGTGGTTAAGTCTACTATGTCACCTCTACCTTTTGTGTTTATTGAAATTTCCTCAAACAATATCTTCATGATAACACCTCCGGATGAATAATGTATTTTTATTGATCGTTTTAATGAAGTTTAAATATTTGATTTTAAGAATTTCATATCTTAGTTTTGTTAAAAGTGGGCTAGTTTGAAAAATATTTTTAACTTATTTCATCATAGTTCGATGAGAAAGGTTTTGCTAATAGCTGTATTTGTCTTAATTATTTTGTTTAATTCTTTTCCTTATGAATTCAAGTTAGGTATAGTTAAGTACAGAGGTGGAGATTGGTATAATAATATAGAAGGAGTTAAAAACTTATTAAGTGAGGTCTCAAAACGTACTACTATGAAAATTAGATTGGATCCAGGAATTGTTGATTTATCTTCTAGGGAAATATTTGAGTATGACTTTTTGTATATTAGTGGTCATACTCCTATATATTTCAGTGACAGAGAGATTAAGAATTTAAGGGAATATATACTCTTGAACAATGGTTTTGTGTTTGTAAATGATGATTATGGGATGGATGAAAGCTTTCGAAAGGAGATAAAGAGAGTTTTTCCTGAAAATGAACTTCAGTTAGTGCCTTATGATCATCCTATATATAGGGGTTTCTACAAGTTTTCTAATGGACTTCCAAAAATTCATGAACATGATGGAGGATCTCCTGAAGGTTGGGGTATATTCATAAATGGTGAATTGAGACTTTTCTATGCCTATAATACTGATATAGGAGATGGTTGGGATAAACCAGAGGTCCATAATAATCCTCCAGAGGTTATAGAGAGTGCTATTAGGATGGGTATAAACATCATTGTTTATTCAATTACAAGGAGTGTTGTGTATTAACGGGACGAGAATAGAGTTTTCAAAAAATTTGATAGTAGAAAAGAATTTTATTAAAATTCTTCCTATAATTTTTATAGGAGGTGAGAAGAAGAGATGGAAAAAGTAAATTCTCTTGGTAGGCATTTGCTGGTTGAGTATTACGATTGCGATGTTGATGTTCTTGACAGTGTTGAAGAAATAAGAAATGCCATGGTTAGAGCGGCAGAACTATCTGGAGCAACGATTATTAACGATACTTTCCATCACTTCAGTCCACACGGTGTAAGTGGAGTTGTAGTAATAGCAGAATCGCATCTCGCTATTCACACCTGGCCTGAACACAAATTTGCGGCTGTCGATCTTTTTACTTGTGGAGACGATGTTGATCCTTGGATAGGTTTTAACTACCTTAAGGATGTTCTTAAGTCAAAATACTTTACAGTTATGGAGATGAGAAGAGGCCTTATTGATACCAAGGATGGTAAATTGCTGTTTAAACCAGTATCATCAGAAACAGCATATTCCAACAAGATATGACTGAGTAGCAAGTTCTTTAAAAAACAAAGGCTAAACCTTAATTAAAGGGGCTAGGTGTGCTAATATGATATCTATAACTTTGTCAATAGCCCCTCCTTCAACTTCGTTTTTTATTAAGTTTAATTTATTTATAATTTCCTTTCTTAGAGTGTTATTAGTTAGAAGCTCTTCTATCTTTTTAGATATAGTTATAGGGTTGACATCACTTTGTAGTAACTCTGGATAAACTTGGTCACTGAGTATTATGTTAGGTAAAGATACAAATCTGACTTTTACAAGTCTTTTGGCTACTTCAAATGTTATTTTTGAAACCTTATATACTACGATAGTAGGTTTCCCTAGTATTGCTAATTCTAGAGTAGTAGTGCCGGAGGATGCTATTGCCAGATCGGATATGTCGTATAGTGCATAATCTCTTATGTTTTCAAATATTTTGATATTGTCAACTAAATCCAGTTTTGCGATGGTTTTGCTAACTTTACTAGCAAAACTCGGATGCGATAGAACCGTATAGAATTCAATTTCTGAAGGATTAATGTTAGTTTTTCCCGATGTTACCAGTTTAACAGCCTCAAGTATAGGTTCTGTTAGTGTATTTATTTCTTGATGTCTACTTCCGAAAAGTAGTAGTACTTTTTTAGTATTATTTTTGAAAAATCTCAAGTACTTTTCCTTTGATGAGTAATTTTTTGATATTCTATCAACTAAAGGAGAACCAACGTAAAATACGTTATTAGAAACTTGTTTGTATATTTCAAAGTCTTTCTTGTAAGTACAAATTATCTTGTCACAATATTTAGCAATTTTATACTTTACATTCTCATCCCATACTGAGACCATAGGAGGGAAGTAATAAAAAACATCAATGCCTAGTTTTTTACAAACTTTCGCTAAAGGTATGTTAAATCCCTGGTTATCGACGAGAATAACCAAATCTGGTTTATTGTTTTTTAGGAAACGTTTGATTTTTACAAGTAAACTTAGTTTAGGCAATATATATCTAAGAGATTCTGTAATGCCAACGGAACTTTTCAAGCTTTCATCGGTTTTGGTTATATTTACCATTCCTGACTGTTCCATTCTTTTACCACCTACTCCTATACACTCAATGTCCATCTTTGTTAACTTTTCTATTATTTCACTAGCACTTATATCGCCAGATATCTCGCCAGCAGAAAAGAATACTTTTGCTTTGCTCATATATTCTGATTTTCTATGATGGCGATACTTTTTTTCTATTTTAAACGTTTACAAAAATTTGATTAGTTTTAATGAGAAAATTTTTAAATTTCCCACAATTATCAGAATACTAATACTCTGAAATTTTTGGGTTTTATTGTGTTAAATTGAAATTTATTTGAAATAATATAACTGTATTATACAAAATATAATTATACCTAATGGTTTGGGGTTGTAGCTCAGCCTGGTCAGAGCGCCGGTCTGTCACACCGGAGGTCGCGGGTTCAAGTCCCGTCAACCCCGCTTTTTTTATTTTTTCATCTTCCGAAAATTTACCTTATGAACAAAGATCTCTTATCTTCAAAGGACATAGAAAGAGATGAAATCCTAAATCTCTTTGCTCTATCAACTAAGTTAAAAAAAAACAGATACCTTTATAGAAATTATCTAAAAGGAAAAAATATTTTAATGATATTTGATAAACCTTCAACAAGGACAAAAATTTCATTTTTTGTTGGTATATCTGAGTTAGGAGGTATACCGCTTACTATAAATTCTTCGGAATTACAACTTGGAAGAGGTGAAACCATAGAAGATACTGCAAGAACATTATCTAGATATTCACATGGAATAGTGATAAGAACTTATGAACAATCAAAAGTTGAGATGCTAGCAAAATATTTTGATTATCCTGTGATAAACGCTTTAACAAACTACGAACATCCTTGTCAGGCACTAGCTGATACTTTTACTATTTATGAACGGTTTAGAAGTTTTGATTTGAAAGTTGTCTATTTAGGTGATTTTAACAATGTAGCAAGATCATTGTTTATTACCTTGTCAAAATTGGGAACAAGAGAATTGGTTTTTTCAGGTCCTGCTGAGTTTTTCGATAGCAAAATACAAGAGGATGTATATAAGTATTCTGGTAGTAAGACTAAATTTTACTTTGAGCTAGATCCAAAAAAAGCGGTTTTGAATGCGGATGTCGTCTATACTGATGTGTGGGTTAGTATGGGATTTGAAAATGAAAAGGAGAGTAGAGAGAGAGTAATGTTACCTTACCAAGTTAATAGTGAAATTATGTCTTTAACAGGTAAAAATGCAATATTTATGCATTGCCTTCCTGCTAAAAGGGGTAAAGAGGTTACTGATGAAGTTATTGATTCGTCATACTCAGTTGTTTTTGATCAAGCAGAGAATAGACTTCATACTCAGAAAGCCCTTCTTGTTATGCTTTACGAAAAGTTCTAAAACTTTAAGTAATCATCGTTGAATTCTTCGAAATCATTTTTGAATGTATCCTTTTCTTCTTTGGTTTTAGTAAATTCGAATATTTCGTCTTTGTGCTTAGAATATTCTTTGGTGTGTATATCGCATTTTTCAGTTGGTTCTGTTCCTGTAATAAAATATTCGTATCTGGTTTTCTGGCATAGAGGAGTCGGTAGTTTTCCAGAATCTTCACATATTTCAATTGACACTATGCCTGATGTATAGGGTATGTCTATGTTTGGTAGGTACTTGTTTTTATAAACATCTCTCATGTATTCTCCAAAAGCGGGAGCTGCTAGTCTTCCTCCAACCATTCCTCTTCCCATAGAAATTGTAGATTTATCGAATCCATACCATATTGAGGTTACAAGTCCATCTCCTGTAAATCCGACAAACCAAGCATCTCTCCAGTAAGAAGTAGTACCTGTCTTCCCAGCAACATCCCCATAGAATCCCACACTTCTTATTGAAGCACCTGTACCCTTATTAACTGCATCTCTCATCATAGAGGTTACGATGAAAGCTGTTTGAGGAGATATAACTTGTATATTGTTAACCTTAGTATCTTTTGACATATCCTTTATTATTCTGCCGTATTTATCTTCTATTCGTAGTATCATTACAGGTTCAACTCTTGTTCCACCTCTAGGAAACACTGTAGTAGCAACTGCTAAATCAAGTGGTGATACTTCAATTATACCTAACGCTGAAGCCATACTACTAACGAATTTTGTTGTTTCTTCATCTGATAGATTAAAAAATTTTTTTGTATAATTTCTTAGTATTCCAAGTCCTATTTTGTCTAGAACTTTTACACTGACTATATTAAGAGATAGTCTCAATGCATCTCTGAGTGTGACTTGTCCCATATAATTACCTTCGTAATTTTTTGGAGACCAAACTCTACCCGCAAATCTATATTCTATAGGTTCATCAACGAAGGTTGTTGCGGAAGTTATTAGCCTTGCATCTATTCCTGAGGCATATAGAAATGGTTTAAAAGTTGATCCTAATTGTCTTTTAGCTTGTATTGCTCTGTTGAATCTATTAAGTGGTGAGAATTCACTACCACCGACCATTGCTTCAACATATCCATTTTTGGAGTTTATACTTACAAGAGCACATTCTATTCTATTTTCTTTTACCTTTGTTTCTGAGATACCAAGGAATAACTCGTAAGAGTTTGCTCTTATTTTCTCTGCTCCTATTGCTTCTGATACCAAGACTGTGAGATAATAGAGATCCTTTAGGTTTTTCTTTGTTTCTATTAATCTACTTGATGTCTTTACTTTGAGTATAGGTATAATTTCTGAAATGCTCCACAACAGATCGACAAATCCTTGGTTTGCTTTTATTGCTTGTGAAGTTATCTCTTCATACGTTTTTTGAGCTATTTCTCTGTATTTTAGTACATACTTTTCTGCTATTACTTGTTTATCTATATCTAAGGTTGTGTAGACTCTATAACCGGATTTGTATACTGCTTCATCTCCAAACATTCCTGCTACTACCTGTCTAACATATTCTGTAAAAAATGGTGCAATTTGTCTGTTATCTGCTACTCTTGATTTTAGTTTTTCTACCTTTGGTAGATAATTACTCCAAAATTCTGTATAAATTTTATCTACGCTATTTTCGGATATGAATCCCAGTGAAGCCATTCTTTTGAGGACTAAGTACTGTCTCTTTTGAGCATTTGCTATATTTACGAATGGAGAATATATATGTGGGCCTTTTGGAATTGCAGCTAATAACGCTGCTTCTCCTACATTCAACTCTTTTGAAGTTTTGTCAAAGTAGATTCTAGATGCCATTTCAACCCCGTACGCTCCGTATCCGAAGTATATCTGGTTTAAGTATATTTCCATTATTTCTTGTTTTGAGTATTCTTTTTCTATTTGGAGTGCATACCACATTTCTATTATCTTTCTAAATATGTTTCTTTCTCCTGATGTATAGATTCTTTTTGCAAGTTGCTGTGTTATAGTACTTGCTCCTTCTCTTATCCTACCTGACATAATATTCTTTATCAGGGCTTTTATTATTCTTTGAATACTTATTCCTTTATGATAAAAAAAGTCTTCATCTTCTACTGCAACAAAAGAGTTTATAATATTTTTTGAAATTTGATTATATGAGACTGGTATTCTTCTTTCGACGAAAAGCTCTGATACTAATTTCCCATTCTGATCGTAAATTTTCATCGGTTCTGGTATAGCCAAATATTTTAAGTTCTTAATATTGGTGGGATCATATAATGATACTATAAGTATTGCGAAAAAAACTGAAGAGAATATACTAAAAAGCACAAATGACAAAATAGCAAATCTTATGAAGCTTTTTAGGGTTATGTTAGGTAAGAATAGCCTAACAATTCTTCTTATCATAGAACTCTTATCCTCTTCTCAGAAGTATAAAATATTTGTGTATTTTAACACAAAATCCAGGTAATGGAAATTACTGGTAGAGTTTTATTGATTGTAGCATCTTTGCTCTTATCTTATTTAAGAGAGATTTTGGAAGTATCGTTTCAAATACATTTGACTATTAGGTATGTATTTTTTATCTTAATTACTCATAGAGTAATTTAGGGGGTTAAGTTATGTATTTTAGTGATGAGCAGGTGATGAGGTATGCAAGACATATAATATTGAATGAAATAGGTGCTGAAGGTCAGAAAAAGATACTTAATTCGAAAGTTTTGGTTGTAGGCGCAGGTGGATTAGGATCTGCGCTAATTTATTATCTTTCTGCTGCTGGAGTTGGTAGATTGGGAATAGTTGAGAATGATGTTGTTGATATTTCAAATCTTCAAAGACAAATTTTGCACGATTCTACTCGCTTAGGAATGCATAAAGGAGAATCCGCAAAAGATAGAGTTCAAAAACTCAATCCTGATGTAGAAGTTGTGTTATACAAAACATTTATAGATAAAACGAATGCTATGGATATAATAAAAGATTATGATATGGTTGTTGATGGAAGTGATAATTTTCAGACTAGATTTTTAATAAACGATGCTTGTTATCTTTTGGGAAAACCTTTAGTTCACGGTGCAGTTTTAAGGTTTGAAGGACAAGTTACTGCTTTTGTTCCAGGTGATTCAAATCCTTGTTATAGATGTATATACGAGGAGGCTCCGCCGCCAGGATTTGCTCCTAGCTGTAAAGAAGTAGGAGTTTTGGGATCCGTAGTAGGAGTAATAGGTACCATCCAAGCAACTGAGACAATAAAGCTAATAACTGGCATAGGAGAGCCCCTTATTGGTAAATTATTAGTTTACGATGCATTATTCGCAGAATTCAGCAAGTTTTCTATCAACAAAAATCCCAAATGCCCATTATGTGGGTATGATAAAAAAATCAAAGATTTAAATACAGTAGATTATACTTACTCTTGCAGTATATAGAGTTACCACAAGTCAACCATATCATCAACTTCTCTGAACTTCTCAACAAACAAGTCTGTTTCTGCGGTCAGGTAGTCGAAGTAGATATAGAAAGGTCTTCCAGGTACTATATCTGTCATGTCACATACTATTTTTATACCTGTTAAAGCTAATCCCCTCTCTTCTGAAACTTTATAGTTTTCTTGCTCAATAAAATCGGGAATGTTGACTTCTAATAATTTCCATCCAGAGAAATTTAGTTTACCTATGGTTATTTCTTTTTCTCTTTCTAGATAGTCTTTAACTACAATCTTTAATGTGTGAGTGTAATTTCTACCTACTACCCATAACTTTATTTTTTTGGTTATTCCAGGAATTTTTATCTGTCTTACGGGTTTTACAAGTATTTCAGCAGGTCCTCTTTTGAAGAAGTTAACTTTTACTCCTAAAACCTTACTGTTTTTATCTTTCATGTCTGCAAGAGCTTTTGGAAATCCATCTCTTGTCATGAATGATACTACTCCATAATCTCTTGACATTTTGACTTCCCAGTCACCAGGCACTTCAAAATCTTCGACTAACACGGGTTGTATCATCTGTTTCGCGGTGTCTTTTATTTCTGCTTCTGTAGGTTCGCCAAGTATCCTAAAGCCTTTTAAGTATTCAGATGTTTCTTGATTTTGAGTATTTTGCGGTTGGTTTGTCTGAGCTTGCTGAGCTACTGCTACACCAACTGACAATATTGCCAACACAAACACTATAAAGTATATATTTTTCATAATATCACCCCTCTAAATAATCGGAAAAATTATTGTTTTACCAAGCAATTTTACCAAGATCATCTCCATCAAATCTCTCCATATATACGTCTGTTTGCAGTTGTAGATAATCGAAATAGACATAAAATTTATCTGCTCTTTCTGTTGGTGCTGATGTAAGTCTAATTTTTATTAGTTTCAGTGGTCTTGAGAATGGAACGTAAGGTTCGTACTGAGGTATATATACGGGTATAGTTACTAAGAAATTTTTCCAACCTATGTGTTTTATACTTCCGGCCTCTATTCTATAAGTGTATCCTTTGTAGTCTTTTACGTATATATCCATTACCCAATTGTAGTTTCCACCCCAAACCCAGAAATCAATGGTTTTTGCAACTCCTACAAAATCTATGGGTTTGTTAGGAGTTACCTCTATCCAGTTAAATCCTTTCCTTAAATATGCTGCTTTTATGCCAAAGACATTTGTTTGTTTAGCCATTATTGACTCAAGTAATCCAGATGGATGACCTGGAAAATACTTAAAGTCACAATATGCTTTATCGATTACTTCTTCTCCAGTTTGAGGATCTTTTATTTTTGGAGCGAAATATGAATAGTTTGCAGACCATAATAGATCGTTTGCTTTGTCGTATTCATCCCCAAAATCTGATATAAGTATTGTTTGTAAATTTACAGTTCTTCTACCAACCTCGCTAAAACCGAAAGGATATATGTAACTAACTAAGAAAACAATAGATAGTACCACAAGAAGACTTCTTACCACTAGCATATAATGCCTCCAGGACTTATTTTAAGTTTCGGTTTCATATATTGGCAACTTGAAACTCATGATAAAATTATTTATCTAAGGATTTTTAAATTCAATACAATTTTGAAAAAGTTTTGTTGATAGTTTAGTACTGCTCAAACTTAATACAAACCCGAAGAATATTTGGAATCAATAAGATGAAAGTATTCTGGTTAATATTTTTCTATTAGATGATTAAAACAATATACTGTATAGGGTTAGTATGTGATTATATTACATCTAAGTTTGGAATGTTTTTTGTTCAATTGAATTAGGTATTTATGAGGATTGATTGTTTCGAGTTAATTTAAGTTTGTAATGTTAAATGTAATTATAGTGGTACCTAATAGTTTTTGATAATAATTAGTTTTTAAGTAATTGCATGAATATAAGTCTGAAAAAAATTTTTATGACTATAATATTGTTAGTTTGTTTTGTGTTTTAATTTTGATTATTTACTATGTATGTTTTGTTCAGTATGTTTCTTGTATCACAGAAACTTAAAATTAATTTATCTAGAATATATTGAATGATTGAAGCTAATCATTTGGTTTATTAACCTCTGTATTGTAAATATGGGTTGTGTGGTTAGGGATTTTCTATTAAGTTAAAGTCTATCGATGGTATTTGATCTTTGTAACATAATAGATTGTATTGAGATGCTTGTGGATGTAGTGATAGAATTTTTTGAAATAAGCATTTTACCTCGTGGTTATAAGTAATTTCATTAGAATATCATAACAGTTTAATAGATTTCTAACGTATATGTATTTTGAATTTGATTGAGATTTCATGGAATCTAGAATAATTTTTTTATTACAAATTTTAGTAGTTTATAAAGAAGTTTTATAGGTGCAAAAACTATTGATATGAACATTTTTTTTATTCTTCCGATATTGAAATCTTTTTGGAACTTTTCGAAATTTTCAATAGCTTCTTCTATTGGTATTAACGGGTTATTTGTATTCTCTTTTAGATAATGCCAGTGGTCCATTATCCATATATATATATCTTCTGGGGTTCTTTTAGGAAAGTATTTAGGTATTTTTTTCTTTTTTATTAGTTCTACTACTTTTAAGAATAGGTGTTCATACCAATCTTTAACTGCTTCTTCAATGCTTACGTTTCTTCCCAAACGTTCTCCAAGGAAGTATTTGTAAGTATTTATATGTTCTATCAGAGTTATGTAACCCCAAGGGTTTGTTAGTGATATAGTAATATTGGGAAATACTTTATCAAAATGAGTTTCTTCTAGAAACATATTATATGCATCTGCGAGTAGAAGTTCTTTTTCTGATAGTTCCTTTATTTTGAATTTTGTTACCATTTCTATTACTTCTGCGTCAATGTATTCAAGTCCCATAGCTTTTGCAACTGAGACTCTATGATTTCCATCTCTAACGATATAATTATCTCCTATTTTATAGACTACTATTGGGGGTATTTTAGGCTGTTTATCCAGAAAGTCCATCATATTTTCCCATTTAGTTCTAACTCCTTCGTGTTTAGGTAAAAATTCTCTATCAAAGTCTCTATATCTACCTTCACTTCCTTTTATTTTTGACAGAGGTATACTTTGTATTCCTTTATATCGATATGCATAAGATTTTGTTAGAAGTTTTACTTCATCTAGAGAAAATAGTTCACCACTTCCTACAGATATACTCATTATTATTTCATTTAGTTTTGCTCTTGCTTTAGCTTTTTCGAACTCAATTCTACTTTTAAGTGACATGTGCCCTCCTAAATTAAGTGTGTTATTCTTAAATGGGGCTTAATAAATTGTTTCATGTGAAACATATTTTTTTAGTACTGTGATGATGGTTTTTTGTTTACTATAATATCGTAGATTCTTTCTAAATCCTCTCTGGAATAATAGTTTATAATTATTTTCCCTTTTTCAAAGTTTCCTAGTACAGAAACTTTTGTACCTAAAGATTCGATTAAGTCTTCTTCTATGTTTTTTATTTCAGTACTTCTATTTAAAGAAGATTTTTTTGTTTCATGTGAAACTATTTGTGTTGTTTCTTTGTAGAGTTTTTCATTTTTGCGAAAACTAACAATTTCTTCAACTTCTCTTACTGATAGATTTTTCTCTATACATTCTTTTGCTAATTCTAGTATTTCTTTTTCGCTATCTAGCGATAATAAAGCTCTGCCATGCCCTTCTGATAGAATTCCTTGAACAATATATTCTTTAACTTTGTTAGGAAGTTTAAGTAATCTCAAAGTATTCGCAATTGCGGATCTGCTTTTTCCTACTATTTTTGATAATTCTTCTTGAGATAAATTATATTTTTCAATTAGTTCGTTGTATGCATTTGCTAAGTCAATAGGATTAAGGTCTTCTCTTTGAATATTTTCTATTAGTGCTAATTCTAGACTCTCAACATCGCTTATATCGTTCCTTATAACTATAGGTACCTCTGTAAGGCCTGCCATCTGTGCTGCTCTCCAACGTCTTTCTCCAGCAATTATCTCATAGTAATTGCCTTTTTCTCTAACTACTATTGGTTGTAAAATTCCTTTCTCTTTGATGGAATCAGCCAATTCTTTTAAAGTTGTCTCATTAAATACTTTTCTAGGTTGATTCGGGTTTGGTTTTAAACTTGTAATACTAACATTCTTGACGCCTGAGTTCTCTGTTAAATCAAAATCTTCAAGTAGAGATTTTAAACCTTTACCAAGTCCTCTCTCTTTCATGTTGTTCCTCCTAAGGTTTATATTTAATCAATATCTCTTCTGAAACTTTTTGATAAGCAATTGCACCTGGACAGGTTGGATCATAGTCAAATATGGACTTTCCATAGCTTGGTGCTTCTGAAAGCCTCACGTTTCTAGGTATAAAAGTGTTGTATACCTTATCTTTGAAATAATCTTTTGCTTGTTCTGCTACGTCCTTTGATAACTTTGTTCTTATGTCATACATTGTAAGTAGTACTCCTTCTATCTCTAAACTTGTATTTAGAGATTTTTGAATGGATTTTATTGTTTTCATAAGTTGTACTAATCCTTCCATTGCAAAGAATTCTGCTTGTAATGGTATCATTACACTGTCAGCAGCTACTAATCCATTTATAGTTAAGATACCAAGTGATGGAGGAGTATCAATGAAGATAAAATCAAAGTGATCCTTTACTTCAAGTATAAAGTTTTTTAGCCTATGTTCTTTATCATTAAGGTCGAGTAATTCAACTTGAGCTCCAGCAAGCTGCATATTTGCGGGTAATATGAATAGATTGTCATATTTTGAAGGTATGACTAAGTCATTAGGATCTTCTTGGTTTATTAGGGCTTCATATGTGCCTCTTCTAGTTTGAGATAACTCTATGCCAAGTCCTCTGCCTAAATTACCTTGCGGATCAATATCAATATCTAATACCTTGTATCCCCTACTTGCGATATAATGGGATATGTTTATAACGGTTGTAGTCTTGCCAACTCCACCTTTTTGATTAGCAACTGCTATACATTTACCCATACTTCCTCCCTAACTATATGATAAAACTATTAGTATCCCAAAAACAAAATCTGTAAAATAACGAGATTCAGTGCTAGTTAAATTTGAACGATGCCATTGTAGGTAATTTCATACTATGCTAGATTGTTAGATGTGTAGATTGAAAACATATTTTTCTTTATTCTAGAACTATAGTATTAGTATAATACTACCTGAATTTATGAGAGCGCATAGTATTTATTTGAGAGGTTGTGTATCGTGTGGAAGTGAGATAACTGATGATAGACTTATAAGCATAGGTGTTTGTGAAAGATGCTATAAAAATGGACTAGATGAAAATATTGAAAAAGTATTTAGACAGATAGGAGTTAGTGGTAATCTTAGTGAAATACTGTATGTTAAGGATATTCTTGAAAAATGGATAAATAATTTCAAAAAAGCCGTAAATTCAGAACCTTGGAATACTCAAATTAGTTGGATGAAAAGAGTTATTCTCAAAAGGAGTTTCTCTCTGATTGCTCCAACTGGTGTAGGTAAAACTACTTTTGGTATTATGACATCTCTTAATCTGTATTCCGAAGGTAAAAAATCTGTAATAATACTGCCAACAACTAGTTTAGTCAATCAGGTTTATGAAAAGTTACAGGGACTATCAAGTACTATAGGTGTAAGTCCTAGAATAGTTATGTATTCTTCAAAGATAACTCGAAAACAAAAAGAAAACTTCAAGAAAGCTATACAAAAGGAAGATTACGATATAGTAGTTATAACATCTAGTATGATAAAAAATTTATTTACTATTAGAGAAAACATTAAATTTGATTTCATATTTGCTGATGATGTTGATGCCTTGGTTAAAAAGTCGAAAAATGTGGAATATGTTATTATGTTGTCAGGTTTGTCAAAGGAAGATGTTGAGGTAACATTGGAAGTTATAAAGCTTAAGTTTTTACTAGCAGTTTCTAGAGGTAAGGAAAGATACGAGAATTATCTGGATAATTATAATAAGTTACAAGAAAGAGTATTGAGTATAAAGAATAAGGAAAAAGGTATAATTGTAGTATCTAGCGCGACTGCTAAGCCAAAAGGTGTGAGAATTAAGCTTTTCAAAGAATTGTTTGATTTTGAGATAGGGGGTAAGACTGAAATAACAAGGAATATAAACAATTACTATATCTTTTCTGAAAATTATGAACAAGATTTAATCAAAGTGTTAAGTATCATGGGAGATGGTGGAATAGTTTTTGTTACTACTGAAGATGGAGTTGAGTATGCTGAAAAAGTTTCTGAAATTATAAATTCAAAAACTAGCCTAAAAAGTGCTGTTATTTCTTCAAATAAAAGAGATGAAGTTTTGAAAAAATTCAGAAAAGGGGAAATAAATATACTAGTAGGAGTATCAACATATTACGGGACACTCGTTAGAGGTATAGATATACCCGATAGAATTATTTATGCCGTTTTTTTGGGAATACCAAGATTTAAGGTAGTTGTTGACGTTAATAACTTAAACTTATCGGGTTATACAGTGATGAAGATTCTTGCTGAATTGATTGATTATATCAAGGATGAAAAACAAAAGAAGAAAGTACAGAGTCTTATAACTAAGCTTAAAAACAACTCAAAATATGAGTTTATTGTAAATCAAGTGAATGAACTTCTTAGGGATTTGTTGTCAAAAGATGAATATATAGATATACTTAAAAACTCTCAAGATATTTTATTTCAGAGCTACAATGGTAGGAATTATATTGTAATTCCAGATATGAATACTTACCTTCAAGCGAGTGGTAGAACATCTAGACTTTATATAGGTGGTATGACTAAGGGGATATCTATTGTAATTGAAAAAGATAATAAACTTTTAGAGATAGTATCCAGAAAGTATAAATGGATTGAAGATAGTGAATGGGTTAAATTTGAAGAAAGTAGAGTTTTAGAGGACTTAAAGGTTGCGAAAGAAGATAGGGAGAAACTTAGTTTAGCGATTGAGGGTAACGTGCAGAGTAATATAAAACAATTGAATAAAACAGTTTTGATAATTGTTGAGTCTCCTACTAAAGCAAAAACAATTTCAAGATTACTAGGTAATCCAACAGAAAGAATCATAAAAGGATTGAGTTGTTATGAAACTACAACCGGAAGTGTAACTTTCATTATAACTGCGTCTAAAGGTCACATGTTTGAATTGACGATGGACAACGAAGATATATATGGTATAAGAATAAAGGAGGGGATTCCTTTACCTGTATATGATACTATAAAGAGATGTTCTAAATGTAGGAAAACGTTTGTAAGTAGTGAGAATAGATGTGTGTATTGTGGTAATGATAAGTTTAGTGACAGGATAGATGATGTTAGATCTTTAATAGAACTTGCTAAAGAAGTTGATGAGGTTTTGTTAGCTTCTGATCCTGACACTGAGGGTGAAAAGATAAGTTACGATATTTACTCTTTTTTAGTTCCCTATCTGAAATTCTTTAATGGTAAAGTTAGGAGAATGAGATTTAACGAAGTTACATACTATGCTATAAATAGAAGTATTCAAAATCCTGAAGAGATAAATATAAATTTGGTTGAGTCTCAACTATTGAGAAGAGTTCAAGATAGGATAATAGGTTTTGGGTTAAGTGGTATTCTTAAAGATGAGCTTAATCATGATAATATTTCAGCGGGTAGAGTTCAATCTCCAGTTTTGGGATGGATAATAGAGAGGTTTAAGCAGTATAATGATTCTAAAACCAATTTTGTTGAGATTACTTTGTCAACAGATTTATCTGAGAGTAACTCCAAAACTACAGAAGAAATAGTATTGAGTGTAGAAGGAAATAAAAAAACGTTAGATATAAAAGTTGGTGATGAAGTGAGTGTAAAGATTGACGAAGAAAAAGAGATAGAAATACTACCACTACCGCCGTTTACAACTGATGCTATACTCATACAAGCAAATAGGTTGTATAAGATGAGTTCTGATATGGTTATGAATATTTTGCAGGATTTGTTTGAAGAAGGTTTGATTACATACCACAGAACAGATTCTACGAAAGTTTCTTTGGTAGGTCAACAGGTTGCAAAAGAATACCTATCCATAAAAAATATTAAAAATCTAAATGTACCAAGAAGTTGGGAAGAAGAAGGAACTCATGAGTGTATTAGGCCTACTAAATCAATTGATGCTCAGACTTTGTATCAGTTAACAACGGAAGGTGCTATATCAACTTCAACTATAAAAAGACATCATGTACTGATATATGACTTAATTTTCAAGAGGTTTATATCATCCCAGATGAAAGCTGTTGTTGTAAAAAATGTAACATATTCTATATTAGTAAGTGATATTGAACTAAAAGTTAATAGGAATGTTGAGGTAGTGGATAATGGGTGGAATATGATGGGGTATTTTCAGATAGATGAGCCATTGCCTAATTCATTGAAAATAAAGAATGTTAAATCTGTTAAGAAACCAAAGGTAAGTTTATTTTCGGAAGGTGATATAATTCAGATGATGAAAGATAAGGGTATAGGTAGGCCTTCTACATATTCAAAGATAATATCAACGCTACTTAAGAGAGGTTATATTATCTCGAAGAACAACAGACTTATACCTATGAGTAAGGGTTTTAAAGTTTATGAAGTACTTAAAAGCAGATACAGTGATTTTATCTCTGAAGATAGGACAAGAAGTTTAGAAGCGATAATGGATAAAGTAGAAAAGGGCCAAAAAGATTATTTTGCAGCATTAGATGAGATAATTAGAGAAGCAAAAGATATTATTCCAGAAGATATTAATTGAGTAGATAGAAATTTCTTGTAATTTATTTTACATAATTCAGTTCCTTGAAGATGGTATTGGAATATGTTAAAATTTGGACAATGGGAGGTTTGATTATGCGTATTTTCGTAATTATTTGGATTCTAGTACTTTTTTCTAGCTTGTATGCGAGTGCTGATTTATTTAAGGACATAAAGAGTGAAAGTGATGCTAAAAAAGCTTATGAACATTACAAAGACCTCTTTACGAAAAACAAGAATAACTATGAAATTGCTTGGAAATTTTGTGCTTATGCTAGGTTTTATGGATTCTATTTTTTGAAAGACAAAAAAGAAAGAGAAATGGTATTTGAGGAAGCTAAAGATGCTGGAGAGATTGCAGTTAAACTAAATCCAGAGAGTATTGAAGCTAACTATTTTTTAGGAGTTGCTTACGGATCTTATGCTCAGGAAAAGGGTGTTATGAATAGTTTGTTTCTAGCGGGGCCAATAGTTGATCTTATGACTAAGGTTATAAAGAAAAATCCTTCTTACCGAGATGGTTCGGCATATATGGTTAGAGCAAATGTTTATTCAAAAGCACCAGGTTGGCCTATGAGCATAGGTGATGTAAATAAAGCAATAAGTGACTTTGAAAATGCAATAAAATATGAAAATAAATCAGCATATAGAAACTATGCCGAGTTTTTGATAAACAGAGGTGATAAATCGAAAGCAAGACAAATTATTGAAAAAGCTCTTTCTCTACCCTTAGGCAACGAGCTTGTAATTGAAGAGTATGAAATGAAGATGCTTAAAAATCTATTAGAAAAGATAAAATAGTATTTTTACATTAGGAAGAACTCAATAATTTTGCCACCTAGAATATCCTAACTGTTAGGGTATAAAGTTAACAACTCTAAGAAACAAAGTAACTAACTTGGAAAGCTAAATCAAGGAGAAGCTCAAAAACACTTGAATTGCTTATGCTCCCCGGGAGGGACTCGAACCCCCGACCCGGTGGTTAACAGCCACCTGCTCTGCCGACTGAGCTACCGGGGAACAACTTATATACTTATTATAAGTATTGCGAATTTGTCTAGTCAAGTTAAAAATTAGCTTTGTGATGGATAATAATATGTAGTAGCATTCTGAAGATTCAAGATTTTCATGTCCCTAGATTAAAATGTTATTTATTTTCTGTTTGGTACAATAAAGATATTAAAGGTTAAAATATTTTTTTGATAGATATCGGTTTTGTTGTTTTATAAATTGTCTTACTTGACTGTTTTTAGGTAAATTTGAAGCTACTCAGATAATATTCTGATTTAAAATGCTATACGAAAAATAAGTTTTCTTAAAAAGATATTTTGACATATCTCTTTGAAAAGTAATATAATATTACTAAATTGGTAGCCTATACTCTTTTAAGATAGGTTTAGTGTTATGATAAAAGAAGAATATGGAGTAATAGTTGTTGGTGGTGGGCATGCTGGTATAGAAGCATCCTTAGCAAGTGCAAGGATGGGTGTGCCTACATTGCTTCTGACTCTAAATATAGATACAATAGGACAGATGTCTTGTAACCCTTCTATAGGTGGAACTGCTAAGGGACACTTAGTTAGGGAGATTGATGCTCTAGGTGGTGAGATGGGAAAAGCTTCCGACCAGACAGGAATTCAGTTTAGGATACTTAATGACTCAAGAGGTCCTGCTGTTAAAGCATCCCGTGCACAGATCGATAAGTACCAGTATAGAGATTATATGAGACGTGTTGTGTTTTCTCAGTCTAACTTAGTTGTAAAACAAGGTAGTGTCAAAAGACTCTTAGTAGAAGGTAGAAAGGTAGTAGGTATAGAAACTATATTCGGTGAACGTATATATGCTAAAGCAGTTGTAATTACGCCTGGGACTTTTATGAGAGGAATACTTTTTGTGGGTAAAGCTACAACTCCTGGTGGTAGAATGGGTGAAAATCCTGTTAGCGAATTATCCGAACAGTTTATATCTCTAGGCTTTAACGTCGGTAGATTTAAAACAGGTACTCCACCTAGATTGGATGGTAAGACAATAGATTTTTCAGTTATGGAAGTTCAAAAAACTGACTATAATTTTAAACCGTTCTCCATATGGACTGATAGAAGAAGATTTCCAATACAACCACAGAGAGAAGTATATATAACATATACAAATGAGACAACTCATAACATTATATTAAGTAATCTTCATACATCACCGCTATACAGTGGCATGATAAAGGGTACAGGAGTAAGATATTGTCCTTCCATAGAGGATAAAATAGTTAAGTTTTCCCAGAGGGATAGGCACCATGTCTTTATAGAACCAGAAAGCTTGATGTTTGATGAATGGTATCCAAATGGTATATCAACTAGTTTGTCTTACGAAACTCAACTTAGCTTTGTGAGAAGTATAAGAGGACTCGAGAATGTTAGAATAACTAGATATGGTTATGCTGTTGAGCATGATTATGTAGATCCAACTCAGTTATACCCAACTCTTGAAACTAAATTAGTTGAGAATTTGTTTTTAGCAGGACAAATAAATGGTACAACAGGTTACGAAGAAGCAGCATCACAAGGTATAGTTGCAGGTATAAATTCGGCACTCAAAGTTATGGGAAAGTCTCCAATAGTCTTGAGTAGAACAGAAAGTTATATAGGTGTACTTATTGATGACCTTACTACTAAAGGTACGAATGAACCATACAGGATGTTTACATCAAGAGCAGAGTATAGACTTCTTCTAAGAGAAGATAATGCTGTTTTTAGGCTTTCAAGAATAGGATATCAAGTTGGATTATTACCAAGATTTATGTGGGAGAATATTGAGTATAAGTATAACATGATAAGATCAGTTTTACATGTGCTTTCAACTGAACATATAACACCTTCTAAGGAAAATAACCAAAAACTTGTAGAGTTAGGTCTTCAACCTATTACTAAACCTACAACTCTAGAAGAAATGTTGCTTAAAAATGGATTTAAGTGGGAGTATTTGTACGAGTTTTCTGATAATGTACCATATAATCTTCCAGATGATATCATAGAGTATATACAGATAGAAGTTAAATACAAAGGTTACATTCAGAGGGAAATTAGATCTGTGAGAAAGTTGTCGAAGTTAGAAAATGTCAGAATACCTGAAGATTTCGATTACAGTAAGGTAAAGTCTCTTTCGAGAGAAGTTATAGAGAAGTTGTCAAAGTTTAGACCTTATAATCTCTACCAAGCTTCTAGAATTTCTGGTATAACACCTGCTGCAGTAATAGCTATAATGAACTATCTCGATAAACACTATTATAAAGAATCAATAAAAAGTTAAGCTAAATTTTAGGTTTAGGAATATTATAGAGAAGATTTATTTTCAAAGAGATCAAGATACTCCACGTCTGCCTTATCTAATCACTTAAACCCTCAAGACAACTCAATTCCCTCTCATTCACAATAAGCTCGCTTCCTATATCCTCACAAGAGTATCTTTGGCAATGTTAAAATACCGCAAACACTAAGGCTCTTTCTTTATACCCAGTAGTGAAGTGTATATATATCCATCTAGATGCCTACTATCATCATCAAAACACTTAACAACAACCCTTTATATGATCTTAACATCCAATACCTCTAACAAATCCCTCACAAACTCATACCTTTCCCTTCCTGCTGTTGAAAAATACACTTAGATATCATCAAATTCCTATAAAGACGATTGAAAGAAGAAATTCTGTTATCTTCTTCCAGATCTTATGTGAAAAGTTAAATAGGAAGTTTTTGATAAAGTGATTTATAGTTTTTCTATTACTCATATTTCTCTCCTTTTGCCTTCCTTTTACCTAGTAAAAGGAAGTTTTCCCACTTTAATTCTTACCAAACTCTACTACAAACTTCAGTTGTTTCAATCTTGATACTTAAATAGAAGATTTTTAAAATCTCATGTGTTAAGGAGGTTAGGTATGAGTATAAGTAATGTTGAGCCGGATATAAAATTTTTAAATGCTAGAGAATTTGTTGATTACATATCTGAAAGGTATCAAGATAAAAGAGCTCTTGGTATGCCAGTTTCTGAAGATAACCTTGAGGAATATATATGGTATACGTATTCGGATATAAAACTTTATGCAAAGGCTATATCTTACTATTTGACAAATGTTCTTAAATTGAAGAAGGGTGATAAAGTTGCTCTAATATCTGAAAATAGAGCGGAATGGGGATTATGTGCTTTAGGAGTTGTGTATAACGGTTTTGTTTTGGTACCTGTTGATGTTAGGATGTCTCCTAACGAAATAAAGATGATATTAGAACATTCGGAAAGTAAAGTGTTGATTGTATCTCAAAAAATGTATTCTTATGTTGAAGAAGAAGTTAATCTTGAAGATTATGAAGTCATACTTATAGATGGTACTCCAAAAAGGAAGAAAATTATTTCATTAGGTAGTATAGTAGAAGAATACGGAGATAAGGAGATTAAAAAATATAATGAAGTTTCACCAGATGATCTTTTTGAAATAGTTTATACATCTGGTACTACTGGGTTATCCAAAGGTGTTATGTTGACACATAGAAACATAATGTTCGAGGTTAGTGTTATGCCTCCTTTGGCTAGAATTAGCCCAAAAGATAAACTACTTTCGATACTACCGCTTAATCATACTTATGAGTCAACAGCAGGACTTTATACGGCTCTGCACGGAGGAGTTTCAATAGTTTATTCTCCTTCCCTTAATCCTAGGATTGTTCTAGATATAGTATCGAGACAAAAAATAAACAAAATGTTAGTTGTACCCCTTTTCCTTGAGAAGATAGCTGATGGTATATTGAGAAAAATAGATAAATCGGGATTGGTTTTGAAGACTTTTGTTAAAACTTTGTTTTTCTTTGCTACTGTTTCAAAGACTGTAACAAATAGTAATAAGATAAGTAAAAGGTTGCTTTCAATAGTTAGGAAGAAAGCAGGTTTATCATCGATAGAGTTGTTTATATCGGGTGCTGCACCATTACCAGAAAGAGTAGCAAACCTTATGGAGTTAATGGGATTTAATATATTACAAGGATATGGACTTACAGAATGTGCTCCCGTTGCTACGCTTAATCCTTATGAGAAACCTAAAAATAAGTCAGTAGGTAAACCCTTACCGGGGGTTGAAATAGTTATTGATTCACCAAATCAAGATGGTAATGGAGAAATCCTTATAAAAGGACCTAATGTAATGGCAGGTTATTACAAGAATCCTGAAGCAACTAAAGAAACACTTGTAAACGGGTATTTAAGGACAGGAGATTTAGGATACATAGATGAAGAAGGGTATGTATATATAACTGGTAGAATAAAGAATGTTATAGTAACACATGGCGGTAAGAATGTATATCCGGAAGAAATAGAAGAAAAACTTAATGAATCTCCGTATATACTTGAAAGTTTGGTTGTTGGAAAGAAGATAAATAAAGATGAGGCAATAGGAGAGGAGGTATTCGCTTATATAGTTCCGGATTTCAACTATATAGAATTTGTGAGAGAAACACCTGTTAGTAAGATATCCTATGAAGAAATCGAAAAAATAATAGATAATATAGTAAAAGATGTTAACTCAAGCCTTCCAGACTACAAAAAGATAAAATCGTATAAAATACTAACGGAGGAATTACCGAAAACATCTACAAGAAAAATCAAGAGATATCTATTCCAGCAGCAAGATAGCCTTTAAGGTAGTACGTAAATGTACAGACATACTCGATTATTTAAGTATATTTGTAATTGTTAAGAAGTCCGGGTAAGTCTGTTGTCTTTAGATTTCCTTCTGGAATAACTGAAGTTTGTAAGGTACTATAGAAATTAGTTAGAGAAAAAATTAGATAAGCTGATGGGAGAGTTTGTGAAAGCATTGGATATGTTTGAAGTTGGAATTTTGAGTAGTACTATGATAAAGTCATTTGATGGAGAGACTCTTAGAGAAGGTGTACTAGTTATTAGAATGGAAAGTAATAGAAAATATCAAAAATACGTTGGTGTGTTAAGAAATAAGAGATGGATATATGTTTCAGACTTTAGTAATATGTACAAGAAAGATATGTAATAGTATTCCAATGTTAACATGATGCTGTTAAGTGGTTGTGAAATAAGGTAGGAGTTTATTGTATTGTAAGAAATTGAGTTATCTTTTGGGGTATTTAAGATGTTGAGTATGATTGGAGAGAAGTTCTAATAGGAGCTAATATAAGTAATGTTGGTGTAGAGAGATGGAAAGCAATCTGAATAAGCAGATATTTAATGTTAGGTATAGAGATTGGAATATTGAAGGGATTTATCGTATGAGAATTTTTAGAAAAGTATAGTAGTATGTAGAGGAGATAAGTTATCTACAAATCATAGTCATAGCTAATAATGCAGTGTCGGTTGAGTAGGTAGTAGAGATTTTAAGAAAGTTTTTTATAGGTGTTCAGAGTATTATTTTGCAAAAAATACAAAGCTTTTGATAAAGCTTCAGTTTTTTGTTGATAGAGTATAACATTGTGTTTTACACTGATACCATGTCAAAAATAATTCCAGTGAACAAAACTGGTTTATTCTATAACGAATTTCTTGAAAAACACTTAGAAAACATATCACATATTGAATCTCCGGATAGAACTAGAAAAACTTATCTTAAATTGAGAAACTTATTGGCAGGTAGAGTGCAATTTATAACTTCTGATGATATGATTTCTGAAGAAGTACTCGAACTAGTTCATAAGAAAGAGTATGTTAATTTTATCCTAAGATATAAAAATATAAGTTCTGAAGTGTTTTTGGATCCAGACACAGTCTTGGGTAGGAACAGTGTAGATGTAGCCATACTTTCGGTAAGTTTAGGAATTAAGGCAGTAATGGAGGTTGTTGAAGGTAGATTAAATAACGCTTTCGTTTTATCTAGACCTCCAGGACACCATGCAACACGAGATAAAGCTATGGGTTTCTGTATATTCAATAATGCGAGTATATGTGCAGAATTTCTAATAAAAAACTACAATCTTTCGAGAGTTGCTATAGTTGATTTTGATGTTCATCATGGTAATGGAACTCAAGACATATTTTACGAATCCGACAAAGTTTTATACATTTCAACTCATCGATATCCCTTCTATCCAGGAACAGGCTTTTATAACCAAATAGGTAAAAGCGAGGGTATAGGATTTACTGTGAATATACCACTTCCTGAGGGAACTGGTGATAACGATTATGCGTACATCTATACAAACATAATATCTAGGATACTAAATAAATTTGAACCTGAGTTTATTATAGTTTCTGCGGGATTTGATGCACATTATTCAGATCCTCTTGGTGGTATGACGTTAACAGAAACTGGTTTTAGACATATTTCAAATGTACTAGTCAAATCTTCTAGTAATGGTAGGATAGTGTTTATACTTGAAGGTGGATATAATACAGATACTTTGCCCTCAGTAATTTATAACGTGATCGAAGAGTTAATATGTACATCAGAAGAAAATATAATTAAACCAAACATATCTACTGTAGTTGAAACAGTGTTTTATAACTTCTATAGATATATAAATAACTACTGGAGTATAATATAAACTTCTAGCTAAAAGTTATTAGGTCTTAACGTTGTAGGAAATCTACTAACATCTAGCTAAGATATATTGTTATTGTTAGAAATTTGATTTTCACACTTCTTATGTCAAAAAGTTTGAAAACAATTCTAAAATTCAGACTTTTGGTGAGTTTAAACGATTTATGAATAGCTTGAATATTACGGTAGCAACATATATAAAAACTAAAGTTAGTGTTATAGTTACCCCTGTTGGGGTATCTAATTCAAAGCTTAAGTAGATACCTAAAAATTGAGATATTGTAGTTATAACTATTGAAATTGGTATTATTTCTTTCATACGTTTTGTAATTAAATTAGCAGTAGCTGATGGAAGTGCTATTAATGCTATTGATAAAATTGTACCGACCATTTTTATCATAAGAACTACCACGATTGATACTAATACTATGATAAGTGTTAAAAATAAATTAGGATTGACACCCCTGATCATAGAAAAGTCTCTATCAAAACTTACGATCAAAAGCTGATGATAAAATATCATCGCAACTAGTGTTGTGATAAAAGAAAATATTGCAATACTTGTAATGTCACTAGTTGATATAAGTAATATATTACCAAAAAGATAACTGTTCAAATCTGAATATCTTGGAGTAAAGTAGGCAAACATAATTCCAAGTGACATACCAGCTACCCATACAATGCTAATAGCAGTATCGATTCTTTCCCTGTTCCAGACGTAGAAGAAGCTTATAATAAGTCCCGAAATAATTGCAAAAACCCAAATACCAATAGATGGAGTTAAAAATTCAATACCAAAAACAGTTGCAAGATATAAAGCAATTCCAACTCCACCTATAACAGAATGACTTATAGCACCTGCTATATAAGTCATTCTATTTGCGACTACAAAAGCACCCACTACTCCTATAGGAAAACTTGAAATCAATGAAACCAAAATTGCGTTTCTTAAGAAAGAAATATCTGAAGAAAATAAAGTATTAAAAAAATTCATCAACCCTCCTTTATACGGTGTTTTTATGTACTACCATTTTATCTTCTTTCCTATGTCCAAACATGGTAGCTAATGCTTCTTCAGGAGAAATATGATGTTCAACTACTCTACCGTTATTCACGCATAGTGTTTTATCTGTAAGATTGTTGACAAAACCAGTATCATGGGTTATTACAATTATGGTTTTTGTGCCTTTTAGTTTTTTCAGTGTTTCTCCTATAATTTCTTCACCCTCATGATCAATATTAGACGAAGGTTCATCGAGTATAAGTATGGAAGGAGAAGATACCAAAGCTCTAGCTAGGAGGACTCTCTGCTGTTGTCCTCCTGATAGCGAAAACAAGTGTTCATTTCTGTATTCTAATATTCCCAATGTATCGAGTAATTCATAGACTTTATTTATATCTTTGTTTGATACAAAGCCGAATGGTTTTACTAGTCCACCTAGCACTGTTTCTTCAACTGTGATCGGAAACTGTATATCAAAGTTGCTGGCTTGTGGTACATAACCAAATATTCCATTCAATTCTTTTGGTTTCTTTCCATACACCCTTATGGTTCCAAGATTAGGTTTTAGTATACCTATGAGTAGCTTTATAAGTGTGGTTTTACCAGATCCATTAGGTCCAACTACGGTTACGAATTCTCCCTCTTTTATCCTAAAACTCACATTAGACAAAATAAAGTTAGAATTATATCCAAAGAAGACATTTTCAAAAACTAATGCATCTATCATATTCTGAAATCTAATTATAACTTCCCCTTATGAGGTTAGCAATTTTTCGCATGTTATTCAAGTAATCATAATCAACGTGATCTATCTCGATAACTTTTCCGCCTATTTGACTAGCAACTGTAATAGCACTCTTTTGAGAAAATCCCGACTGTACAAAAACTACGTTTATTTTGTGTTTTTTTGCTTCGTTGACTATTTTGGTTAATTCTCTCGGGGATATTTCCTTGCCTTCTGTTTCGATTGACATTTCTACAACACCGTAATCTCTCTCAAAATATTTAAAGACAGAATGAAAAACTAGAAATCTCTTACCCCTAAAAGGTTTTAGGGTTACTGTTAGATATTCATCTAGTTTATCTAAATCTCTGATTAACTTTTCATAGTTTAACCTATAAAATTCTATGTTATCTGGATCCATCTTTGATAATCTTTCAAAGACATTCTTTGCCATAATCTTCATATTTTTTGGCGAGAGCCACATATGAGGATCAATGCCAATTTGATTCTTTTGACATGCTTTATCATGACTGTGATGATGCTTGACCATTATTTTGTTTATACCTTCAGATATATCTATATCTTCTAAACTAGGATTTGAATTTTTTATAAGCATAATTAAACCCTTTTCAGAGTCTCCCAGACCAATCGAAAAATAAGCTCTAGCTTTGCTTAACTTTGCAACTAAGGAGGGTTGAATTTCAATCGTATGATAATCTTTACCTTTACTAACAACAGAAATAACTTCAAATTTATCTACAACTATTCTGTCAATTAACCACTTAATAGGTTGTATTGTTGTTATCAAAATATCCGTTTTGGAGGAAAACCCAAATGGACAAAATAGCAGTACTAAAGCAACAGTAGTTACCTTTTTTGTCATATAATGCCCCCTATATCTACATCCTATGGAAGGGTATGTAATATAATATACAAATACTTACATGTTTCAATCAAGTGTCTTAAGTGCTGATGAAGTTCGAAATAGATGGAATATTCCAAACTATCACAAGAGACGGGATTTAAGTTTTAAACTCGTCTATTTATTAGATTTATAGTTATGAATACTCATACACTTGCGATAATATAAATAATGCGATTGAGAATATTTTTTGTAATAGTATTAATCTTCTTTAGTGCATTTGATCTCTATCCCAAAAAGCTAACCATAAATGGAATAGAGGTAGAAGAGAAAGATATAAATAAATACGATGAATATTTAACGTACAGAGCAATAGCAGACATGGTATTCGAAAATTCAAAAGTAGCATCGCTTAAATATTATGAAAGAGTTTTGAATGCTTTCCCTAGTGACTTTGTATCCCTTTCAAGAATGTCTCTAATATATGCTTTAAGAGGCATTCATTCATTGTCGTTGAACTATGGAACAAATGCTCTAACAGTGCACAAAAATATGGACAAGAAGAAGGTATATACTCTAAATTACATTGAACTTATGGTTGCACTGTCAATTTCATATGCTTTAGTAAATGATGAAGCTAATTCATTTCTATATCTTGATGAGGCTAGAAGGAGCTTGTCGAAAATAAGTCTTTTCAAAACAGATTTCAAAAAGGCATCTGAGTTAGTAAATTTGGCGAATTCAACATATAGAAAAACATTTTACAATATATTATCTGTTACGGATACTAATATCATAAACAGACCGTAGAGCTTTATTACTTTCGGTACTGAAGGACGAATCGGATAGCTATATTTAAACAACGCTATATTTGAAATCAATCTAACTTTACAGTGAAGGTTGAAATTAGCAAAATTTATAAATTATAGGATATATTTGAGATAATTCCTTTCAGAGATTTTTATTTTACCATCTTTTGCTACTAATTCTCTAGGTAATTTCCTCAGATTATAATGTGAAGCCATAGCAAATCCGTAAGCTCCAGCGTCAAATATACCTATTATGTCACCATATTCAGCTTTAGGAAGTTTTATAGAAACCATTCCTTTTTCATTTCTGGTAAATACATCTCCACTTTCGCACACATTACCTGCTATTACTTGCTCTTCGTAGGTATCCGAGTGAAGTTTGGAAAGATTTATTATCTCGTGATAGCTACCATACATAACAGGTCTAACTAAATGATTAAATCCTGTATCTACAATTACAAATTTATAGTCGGGCGTGTATTTTATTTCAACAACTTTTGTTAACAAGACCCCACTCTCTGCTACTAAATAACGTCCAGGTTCCAGAAGTAGCTTCACATTTCTTTTTTCCTTGTTTGAAAAGGAATACATAAGTTCAGATATTCTTTCACCGAAACTTTTAAGGTTAAAAGGTTTTTGGTTTGGTTTGTAAGGAATACCTATACCGCCGCCTATGTCAATGAATTCAACATTTTCAAACGTAAGAGATATATCAAGTGCTTTTTGTATTGCTTTTATATAAACTTTGTAATCCAAAGCGCCTGATCCTATGTGAAAATGTATACCTGATATTGTTAACTTGTATTTTTTTGATATACTCTTTACATCTTCAAGGTAAGATTCATGTATACCAAACTTACTTTGGGTTCCACCTGTTATGACATGATGATGGTGTCCAGCTCCATAATCTGGATTTATTCTTATGCTTATCTTACTTCCTGGGAATCTGCTACCTATTCTTTCAAGTAGATCTGTTGAACCAACATTTGGAATTATGCCGTTGTTTATACAAAACTCAATTTCCTCATTAGATATACCTATTCCTGTAAATAGGATGTCTTCTCTATTAAAGCCGATATCTAAAGCATACTGTATCTCTCCTGTTGATATTGTGTCAACACCTAATCCCAAATCTTTCATCAGGATTAGTATATCGTAGTTGAAGTTAGACTTCATAGCGAACAGTATTTTCTTATTTTCATACGGTATAGAACTAACAAGGCTATTGTAATTCTGGATTATCTTGTTGAGATTGTATAGGTAAATTGGAGTTTGGTAATTTTTTGCTAGTGAAACTAAATCTATGCCATTGAAGTTGTCTAATTTGCTTACGTTCACATTAACCTCCATATGACGCAGTATCAAATTACTATATTGAGAATATTTCGATTAATCTATGGGTTTCATAATCAAAATCTTTTTTCTTCTCAAATGCCTCTTCAAGAGGTATAGAAACTAGTTCATTAGATACTATTCCAACCATTTTATCTGTTTCTCCTTTTAGTAAAAGTTCTACAGCATAAGCTCCCATTCTTGAAGCATAAATTCTATCAAGAGCGGTTGGGGATCCTCCTCTTTGTAGGTGTCCTAGAATTGTAACTCTTGTTTCAAAACCTGTTTTGCCTTCGATGTACCCTGCTAGTTGTAATATGTTCATAGAACCTCTAAAACCTTCGGACATTACTATAATACTACTAGTTTTACCTCTCTTCCTACCGGTTATTATTCTGTCAATTGTGTCCTCTATGTTCTTCTTAACCTCTGGTACGAGAACATCTTCTGCTCCTGAGGCAAGTCCAACCGCACTTGCTATGTATCCAGCATCTCTCCCCATAACTTCAACTATAAATAATCTCTCATGAGATGTAGCAGTATCTCTTATTTTATCAAGTGCTTCCATGGCAACATTTATTGCTGTATCGTAGCCTATTGTATAATCAGTACCTTTAATATCGTTGTCAATGGTTCCAGGTACTCCTATTACTCTTACACCAAAGTCTTTGTAAAGTTCATGTGCACCTCTAAATGATCCATCTCCTCCTATCACAACAAGTGCATCTATACCAAACTTTCCAAGATTTTCAACTGCTTTCTTTCTTACCTCAATATTCTTGAATTCAGGAAGTCTAGCAGTATAAAGTATTGTACCTCCTCTGTTTATTATACCACCGACAGAGGATACATCCATTTCAAATATTTCTCCATTAACGAGACCTTTGTATCCTCTATATATTCCATAAACCTTAAGATTATTGTATATGGCATATCTTACAACTGCTCTTATACAAGGATTCATACCAGCTGAATCTCCACCACTGGTTAAAACGCCAATGCTTTTCATAAAGCCTCCTTTAACCTTATTTGTAAAGGTATATGAACTAAATTCTATTAATAAATCATATCTTTCTACAACTCCAGAATTAAATATTGTATGGTTAAGAATCTATTTTGGTATACACGCTATATCCTGAAAATTTTGGTTTTGTATCTATCTCCGAGATTTGTAATAGAGTTTACTACGAATTAATGAGTAAGAAGCTATTATTTCCTTGTAAAATAGAGTAAGAAGATGACAAAGGGAAAATATACATCGCTTTATCAAAAAACCTTCTGCTTGGCCTCTCACACAAGATTATAAAGGAAGTAGAGAAGTAGTTATTTCAATCGTTTTTCTAGGAGTTTTAGGATGTCTAAGCTCTCTCAAGGGTGGAGAAGAAAGTAAGACCAGGAGTGGAGTATGGATTTGTGAGAGTATTTTTGGATAGGGTAGGTGTTGCAAATCAGATTGTGGTATGGAATGTGAGAGTAGAAGATTAGATGAGAAGAAAGGTTATACAAGGTGATGTGATGTTAATTTAGTTATCTACAAGGGGGATGATATATATAACTGGTAGTTTCTACTGCTGATTTACAGCTTATGAAGTGCTGGAAGTATGGAGGAGTAGGGTAAAGTTTCGGAGATGTATGGAGGGGTTTAGGAATGAAGAGTATGATGGTAAAAGACTTTAGGAAAGTTGTGAAGTTAATTTTGTTTTTAGCATGGTGGTGAATTTTGGGGTGATAGTAGGAGAGAGTTTAAGATGGCAGTTGAAGGATGAGGTATTCTGGACATTTTATATTCTTCTACGTTATAGATAGGTTGGATATTGCTAAGGTTAGGGGAGGAAAATTTTAGGGTTATTTCGATGAATTGTGAATATGAAGTATTCGAAATACTATTCAACAAGAAAATACCAAGCTTAAGAAATGTATTTTTGAAAGGATTTTTATAATTTGTTAATAATTTGAATTGAGTATGTTAGGATAAGTAGGAATGAAAAAGAAGATTCCGAGTAAGATAAAGAAACTAGAGTTACTATCAAAGAGAGAATTACTAGAAGAGATTTCCAAGCGCAAAAAGCTTCCTTGGTTGGATGAAAGTTTGTTTGAAAAAAATCCTTTACTTGATATTTTGCTTACAATAAGGAAATACGATATTCACTATAGGTTTCCGAAATCAGTTATTAGAGAAGTCAGAAGAATGAAGTACAATATAACAAAAGAAGACTTGGAGGATAGGATTGATTTAAGAAATGAGTTTATTTTCACAATAGATGGAGATGATGCAAAAGATTTTGATGATGCTGTTTCAATTGATGTTAATGATAAACATTACATACTTGGAGTTCACATAGCTGATGTATCGCACTATGTAAAGCCAGGTACTAGTCTCGACGAAGAAGCTCTCAAAAGAGGTAATTCTACTTATCTTATTGATGTGGTTTTCCCGATGTTACCATTTGAGTTGTCAAATGGTATATGTAGTCTTAACCCAAATGAAGATAGACTCACAATGTCAGTAGTTATGTGGATAAATAAACAAAGTGTGGAAGTTGATAAATTTGAAATATTCAAATCAGTGATAAAAAGTAAGTATAGATTAACGTATAGTTACGTTGAGAAAGTTTTAAATAACCCAAGTTTGGAGAATGATAAGAAGTTAGCTACTACACTATTGCTTATGTGGGAACTTGCTGAGAAACTACACAGTAAAAGAATATCAAAAGGGGGTATAGATTTTAATTTTAAAGAAACTAAAATATACCTTGACGAAAATGGAAATCCTCTGAAATTTGAAGTATATCCTAGGATGAAATCTGAAAGACTTATAGAAGAGTTTATGCTCATAGCAAATAAAACAGTTGCTAAATTTTTGGCTGATAAAGGTCCCTCCATCTTTAGGATACATGAAGAACCAGATCATGAAAGTATTGAAAATATATCCAGAATAGTGTCACTTTTTGGCTTTAAACTACCACCAGTTGAAGACATAAGATCATCACATTTACAAAACATCATAATGAATGTGTCACAAAAAGAATACGAAGAATTCGTAAACTATATTATACTTAGGTCTATGAAACAGGCGAAATATGACACTAACAACATAGGTCATTATGGACTTGATTTCGAGTACTATACACACTTCACTTCACCTATAAGAAGATATCCTGATTTGATAATTCATAGACTTGTTAAGTTTGCATTATCCCCAAAAAGAAAAAGACCAAATTCGTTGTCTATTCAAAAACTAAAGAAGATAGCAGAACATTGTTCTGAAACAGAAAGGAATTCTGTATCAGCAGAGAGATTTATTGCTAAACTTAAAGGAATAAGATTTATAAAAAATTATTCTAGCGAGTATTTTGATGCAATAGTTTCTGGTCTCAAAGAAGATGGTATATTCGTTCAAATAGTTCAAAATGGTATAGAAGGATTTGTATCCTTAAAGGACTTAGGTGAAGATTTTGAGTATAACAAAGAAAATAATATGTTGGTATCTAAAAAAACAGGTTCTAGTATAACCATAGGAAATAAGTTGAAAGTAAAGCTAAAAAATTACTCCTTAATAAAAGGATTTCTCGATTTCGAAGTATATAATGAAACACAATAAAGCATTTTCGCTAGTTGAAATAATGATAGTAGTTACTCTATCTTCAGTTATCTTTTTGGTTGTTTATAACCTAATAGCAATTGGAGTTAGATTCTTTGAAACTTTTTCAAAGAGACTCGATTTTTCCGTAAATCTATTTTTGAAAGATGTTGAACTAGAGGTAATAAATTCACAGACATTTAACGTTAACAGGGAAACTATAGAAGTTTTGAAACCCAATTCAACTATTACATATCGTTTAGGAAAGTATGATAGCAATACCTCTTCTTTGAAGATAAAGAAAGAAATTGCATTTCAAAATTCTAGGTATGTAAAAAGCTTCGTGTTGAAGGATATTTTTGAAGTAAAGGCTGAGAAGAAAAGTATATTTCTGAGAGAAAAAATATTTCTGACAATTGTAGATGTTAAAGGGAACACAGTTTTTGAAGGTTACATACCCTAAAACTTACATTAACCGTGATACCTTCCAGAAATCAGTTTGGATTTACTAATCCAATCTTGGTTTAAGCTTTTGTGTCTAAAATTGAAAAAAGTTAACGGTTATATTTACCTTATAAAATATGAAAATATGTAGGTACAGTTTTGAAAAAAAACACGGATGGGGGGTTTTTGACACAGACAATTCTATAATTATACCTATAAAAGGCAACATATTTGAGGATTTTGAGTTAGAGGAAAAAAGTATACCTTCTAAAGAAGTTAGATTGCTACCACCTGTTATACCAAACAAAATTATATGTATTGGTTTAAATTATCGTGATCACGCAGAAGAACTAGGAATGCCGATACCCGAAGAACCAGTACTTTTTTTGAAACCACCAACAACTATAATAGGTCATGGTGATACTATAGTAGCACCTAGTTTTACTAAAAGAGTAGATTATGAAGCAGAATTAGGAGTTGTTATTTCGAAAATTTCTAAGAATGTTTCCATTGAAGAGGCAAAAGAATGTATATTAGGTTATACTTGTGTAAATGACGTTACTGAAAGGTATTTTCAGAATAAGGACGGCCAGTGGACAAGAGCAAAATCCTTTGATACATTCTTTCCTATTGGTCCTTGGATAGAAACAGACATTGATTGGAAAGGATTAGGTATTAAAGCATACCTTAATGGAGAACTCAAACAGAACTCTACAACTTCAAACATGATTTTTAGCGTTGAGGAGATAATAAGTTTTGTATCTAAAATTATGACACTCTTTCCTGGAGATATTATTGCTACGGGAACTCCACCAGGTGTAGGGGAGATGAAGGATGGTGATGAAATTGTTATACAAATTGACGGTATAGGAGCTTTGAAGAATTATTTTGTCAAGGAGAAATAGATGAAAGTTGATGAATTTACTCTCATAGAGTACATAAAAGAGATAACAGACTCTTATGGCATTCCAAAAGACGTCATAGTGCCCAATGGAGATGATTGTTTTGGTTTTGTGAATAAAGAGGGTATTTCAATAATGACGACGGACACAGTAATTGACGGAATACACTTCTTAAAAGAGAAGTTTTCACCATACGATATAGGTATCAAAAGTGCTATCGCGAATATAAGTGATATAGCTTCTATGGGAGGAATACCAAAATATGCGTTAGTGTCGCTTATCATACCTCAATACTTTGATCTTGATTTCATACTTGATTTGTATAGAGGTATGGTTCAGGTATTCATTGGTCAGAGTGTCTATATAGGAGGAGGAAATATATCAAAAGGTAGAGATCTTACAATATCAATAACAATCTTTGGTGAGGTTGATAAAAAACCCTTAACAAGAAGTAATGCAAAACCTGGAGATAGAATATTTGTAAGTGGTTTTGTTGGGGATTCTTCTTTAGGATTAGAAATACTGCTAAAACAAGGTAAAGGACCACAACTGTCAGAGATAGAAAGTTATTTAGTTTCAAGACATGTGCTTCCACCAATTAGGGTAGAACTCGGACTTCGTATAAGAAACATTGCTACATCTTGTATAGACATAAGTGATGGCCTTATACAAGATATATCACACATAATGAAAGCATCAAAAGTAGGTGCAAAGATATCATTAGAGAAAATACCTACAAGTGAACAGTATAGCATTTACATATCAAGAGAAAAACGTTATAATTCTCTTGTTGACTTTTTTAAATATCCCTTATCAGGTGGTGAAGATTATGAACTAATATTTACGGTACCGCCTAATAAGGTAGAGGAAATAGGTAAAATATCTTCTGAACTTTCTATACCCTTGTCAGAAATAGGAGAAATAACTGAATCGAACGAATTAGAATTATTCTACTTCAATGAGAAGATTGATAAAGTAAGATATCAAGGATGGAAACATTTTTAGGATACTTCTACTATAACTTTATCAGCTTCTTCTTTTCTAAGAGCAATTTTAGCAGACTTTACATTTATAACTATAGGAGATCCCATAGGTGATACATTTTCAACTGAGAAATTTTCACCTTCTAGTATACCCATAACTAGAAGCTTCTTCTTGAAATCCTTTGCACCATCTATTTTTAGGATTTTACCTATGCTGCCTTGAGATGTATTGCTTAGTTTCAAAGTCATACTTCTATAATATAAGAATAAATAAAGATTTTTCAACAAGTTGATAATGGAGGAGATTGTGAAAGATAGGAAAAACTCAGTAGAAAGACAGGAATTAACTTATATAAAATTTGGTTTATGAGAATTTTCAAAGTGGTTATTGTATCTGTTTTTATATTATTGACAGCGGCATCAATATTATCAGCACAAACACCACTACCTAGGTTTACAATAGGTGTAGATGAGGCAAGAACACCACAGGAAGTGTCGGTATCACTACAAATATTGCTTCTCCTTACCATACTTTCTCTAGCACCATCAATACTCATTATGCTAACATCTTTTATTAGGGTTTATATAGTACTAGCATTTATACCTAGAGCATTGACAACTCAAAACATACCACCCAATCAAGTATTGATTGGGCTAGCGTTATTCATAACTTTATATATTATGTGGCCGATTTTTACGAAGTCCTACAATGAAGGAATAAAACCGTACATAGACGGCAAAATGAACATAGAAAAAGCATTCGAAAACACAATGAAACCTATAAGGGAGTTTATGTTTAAACAAACCAATGAAAAATACATTTATCAGTTTATAAAAATAGCAAATTTACCACGACCAGCAACAAGGGATGATGTACCAACTTATGTGTTAATACCAGCTTTCATTGTAAATGAATTAACAGTATCATTCTATATGGGAGCGATATTACTAATACCGTTTCTCATAATAGACATAGTAGTTTCTAGTATACTTATATCTATGGGTATGTTCTTTTTACCACCTGTTGTCATATCTTTTCCATTGAAGATAATATTTTTCTTTTTGATAGATGGTTGGGCTTTGACAATCAATAAATTAGTTTTAAGTTTTTTCTAGTATGAAAGGTGTAGATAGGTGCATTCTAAAGGAAATAGTTGATGTGGCTAGAATCATGTATGAAAAAGGGTACATAACCTCAAAGGAAGGAAATCTAAGCTACAGAGTTGAAGACAAGATTGTTATAACACCTTCAGGGATACCAAAATTCAAACTTTCGGAAGAAGAGATAGTTGTTGTGAGAATCGAAGAACTTAGAAAAGGTATAAGAGGTAATGCATCAAGTGAAGTATTTACTCATCTAGCCTGTTATGATACTGATACCACCATTAAATGTATCTTACATGCACATCCTGAAAATACTATAGCTTTAAACCTTATAGGACATAACTACAAAACTAAATTCTTAGCAGAAGCGGACTATTTCCTAGGAGATATATTCATAACTGAATATGCAACTCCTGGGACACCAGAAGGAGCTAATGTTGTGAAAGATGTAGAAAACGATGTTATAATCCTAGATAAGCACGGAGTTATTATAAAAAGTAGAGAGAATCTATGGGATGCCTTCTATAAACTAGAGGTACTAGAAAAATACTCATCAATAGTATATAAATATTTACTTTTCAACCAACGGTAGTACATATTAGTCTTCAAAGCATAAAAATTTTCTTATCAAATCCTAAATGCTAGATAGATTTTAGTATCTCTTATTAGTAGTTGCTAAATAAGTTGAGGATATACTTACGTGTTCCTTATAACATCTGTATATTATTCCTATTGCTGAAAGAGAAGTTATTATGTTTGCTCCACCATAGCTTATAAGGGGTAAATTTGTGCCTGTTGGAGGTAGTAAACCAGTTATCACTAGTATATTAACAATCCCCCATACAGATATTAAGGAAGCTAAACCAACTATTAAAGGAGTTTTATAAGTGTCCTTAATTCCTATAGCCAGTTTTAGAGAATAATAGAAAAAAAGTGTTATCAGAAGTAAAACTATTGAAGTACCTATTATACCAGTTTCTTCACCTATTACGGCAAATATTGAATCTGTGTGAGATTCCGGAAGAGACTTTTCTTTTATTATTCCATTACCCAAACCAACTCCAAATATTCCATTTTGAAAAGACTTTATCATACTTATGTAATGATATCCCTTACCAAAAGGATCAGACCACGGATCTAGAAATGCTATTATTCTATTCTGAAGATAAGGGAAATTACTGCTAATCAAAAATATAAAAATTGAAGATGTCAGTATAGTCAAAAATATCTGTATAACTGGTATTCCACCAACATACATAACTATTATGCCGCTTAAAAGTATCAAAAAAGCCATCGATATATCAAGTTGAAGAGAAATTATCATGAAAAATATTGTTACAACTAAAAAAATAGGTAGGAATACGTTAAAAAAGTTTTTAGTGTCTTTCTTTCTAGACATTACAACAGATATATATATTATAAGTACCATCTTTATGACTTCAGATGACGATATGTTAATAAAACCTAAGTTAATCCACCTAAAAGCATCACCCTTTGCCTTACCTATCCCAGGAATGAATGGTAAAATTCCAACCACTATACCTATAAGTAAAATTAGTTTAACATATCTTTTGTAGAATGAAGTGTCTATTTTAGATAACAAAATCATAGAAACAATACCTATTAGGATCCATAAAAGTTGCTTAAGGAATAAAACAAAGGGGTTACCGTATTTCTGAAGTGAGCTTAAATAAGTAGAAGAAAGTATGAAAGTAAGTCCTACTATTATAAGTGAGATTGAAGTTATGAAAATCATCTGGATATACAATAACAAATTGTCTCTACTATCGATTTTATCTATCCTGTATCCTAAAGAAAAATCTTTTTCAGCTATTCCTCTAATAGAATCCATAAGAAAATCTTCGGATTATATTGTTATTCTTAAACTACTAGAGGTTTTTCTTTAAGGTAATATAGTATGGTATAGAAGTGTTAAATGTAACTAGAGTGATTTTGTTATCTACAGCTGCAAGGTATATCTTCTCTAAAAACGAAGAAAACTTTTCTAAGTATCCTTTACTTACTTCACTCAAATGTACAAGTTTTTTGGTATTACCTTCAGGTTCAATAAACTCAACAAATTCCCCTTTCAGGAAGTTTATCTCTTCTTCTGATAAAACTTGAAATATCACAATATCCTTCTTAGGAAACAACTTTCTCAGTAATGAAATCTCCTGAGGTTTTATAAATATCAAGTCAGAAATTATCAGTACATTAGATTTATTATTTATATATTTTGAAGCAATCTTAAGTGCATTGGAAAAGCTAGTCTTACCTAGAGGCAGAGTATTTAGTAGTACATTACTTAACCTACCAAATTTTTTGAGCGTAACAGATAAAACACTATTAACTGTCTCATTAAATGTTGCAAACTTTATAGAGTAACCTTCATTTACTAGCTTGTATGCCACTATACTTACCAGAAATTTTGAATACTCAAGTTTACTTATCCTTGTTCCTGCAGTCATTGATTTGGATACATCCAACATTATGAGTACATCTTTGGTTACATCAGTTGAGAAAACTTTCGAGTATAATCTTTCTGTTCTTGCATATATTTTCCAATTTATGTTTTTAAGGTCATCAGAATATTGGTACTCGCGATGTTCAAGAAATTCATTGTTATTTCCTTTGACATTAATACTCTTATTAGTGTTTTCAGATACAAAATATCGTTTAAATATTCTGTCGATACTAATATTTTTGAGATAATCTATTGCTACTTTTTCAAGGTACATTTTCAGTAGAATATTCCAAGAGCTTGTTTACCTTCATCTGAAATCATATCTATCGACCAAGGTGGATCAAAAACTACATTAACTTTTACATTTTCAAACTTCGCTTTGAGTATTTCTTCAACCATATTTATAATAGTTGGTCCTATAGGACAACCTACTGATGTTAGTGTCATGTCAAGTTCTATGCTTTTAGCATCTTCACTTATATCTATTCTGTATATCAATCCTAAATTAACTATGTCAAGACCTATTTCGGGATCATATATTGCTTTAAGAAGATCTAAAACCTCTTCTTTTGTCATATCTCGAATCCTCCGGTTTAGAATAAGTTAATAAACAAGAATAATTGTGTCAATAGAAAGCAATTTGAAACTTGATTATCAATTAACTGTTTGGCCGAGAACTACTCTAGGCTTAGTTTGATAGGGAAAGATTTTATTAAATATACTATCAATTAGATTATGAGACTAATCTCAAAATTTTTGATACATTTTGTAATGATAATTATGATTTTATCTTTTAGTTTGGAGTATAGTATGGCAAAAGATATTTCCGATATACAGTCAATAGTAGAATCAAATAGAATAGACTTCAGATTACCAAATGGACTTGAAGTAGTACTTCTTAATGTAGAAGGAGCAAGAAGTGTGAATATAACATTAGGATTCAACGCAGGAAGTTTGTATGAAGATAAACCTGGTGTTGCATATGTAACGGGGCAATCCATATTGTTTAAGAACAAAAACTATAGAATGCTTGAAATATCAGAAATAATAGAGAGCCTGGGTGGTAGTATAAATGTAAGCGTAAATCATGACAGCTCTGTTATATCAGTAAAATGTTTATATGAGGATATTGAAACGGTAGTGCCAAAACTAGTAGACCTTGTGAAAGGATTTGAAGTTGATAACCAAGTTTTGGATATACTTAAACCCAGCATAATTTCAGGCATTAGAGCAAAAGAAGATGATCCTTGGGACTATACAAGAAAAGTGTTTCTGAAAGAAATATATGGCAACCATCCCTATGGAAGAGAACCTGAAGCTGATGAAGAAAGTATAATGTCAGTGACAGTTAATGATGTGAAAAGTTTTTACCATAATTTGTATACTCCTGATAATGCTATACTTGTCTTTGTTGGAAAAGTAGAAAAAGAAAAAGTTAGAAACCTAGTAGAAAAGATGTTTGGAGATTGGAGCAGCAAAAGAAAGTTGCCTAAAATTCCGACAGTACCACAGATCTCAGCGAGGAAGGAGATTAAGATAAACAAAAAACTAAAACAATCAACAATCAGAATAGGACATATCTCAACAAGTGTAACTGATAAAAACAGAACAGAGCTAAAGATACTCAATTTTATTCTTGGTGGGGGAGGATTTGGTTCTAGACTTATGGAGAAAGTAAGAGAAAAAGAAGGACTTGCTTATGGTATATTTAGTAACTTCTATATAGATAGAAAGTTAAATGGGTACTTTTTTATAGGAACACAGACAGAAAGCAAGAATGTTTTGAGAACGATACAAATAATAACAAACGAAGTAGAGAAAATAATCAAAGAAGGTATAGAAGATAAAGAGTTAGAGGATACAAAAAATTTTGCTAGAGGATCACTATTGCTAGGGATGGAGAGTTTCTCGGTGATTGCCTCGTTTCTGATTTCAGAGAAAATGTTTGGATTAGATAGAAACTATTTCCTTAAAGAAATAGAAAAAATTTCCGTAATAAGAAAAGAGGATATACACAAAGTAGCAAGAGAATATATCAAGCCTGAAAATTTCACAATAGTGATAGTGGGAGGTGAATGATATGGAAAAAAAAGAACTTCAACTAGAGCTTCCGGAGAATCAGGATATAACGCATTATTCAAACTTAGTAATAATATCATTTAATGAAGACGAATTTATACTGGATTTTGCTAGAGTTATGCCAGGAAATCGTAACCCTAGAATAGTATCAAGAGTAGTATTAAACCCAAGGAATGCTAAGAGACTTGCAGGTTTGCTATCAAATAACATAGTTGAATATGAGAATAAATTTGGCTCCATAATACTTCCGGAGTTTGGTAAAGATGCCCATTGAGAAAGTTTTTGAGGATAAAATAGTATTCATAACAGGGGCAACAGGTACTATAGGTGGAGGATTTCTAAAGTACTTAGTGAATAATTTTTATGATTCTATAAGAGAAATAAGAATACTAAGTAGAGATGAATACAAACTATCGAAGTTGATGGAAGAATACAGAAGTTTCGGTAAAATATCTCCTAAGTTAGGAGATATACGGGACTTGGAAATAATGAAAAAGTACACAGTAGGAGTTGATATTCTCATACACTCAGCAGCACTCAAAAGAGTAGAATTTGGTGAGTATTACCCTTATGAGCTAGTCAAGACAAACATACAAGGCACATATAACATAGTTGAAGCAAGTATTGCTAATAAATTAGAAAAAGTAATACTTGTTAGTACAGATAAAGCAGTAGAACCTTCAAGTACTTATGGTGCTACAAAACTCGTAGCCGAAAGGATAATATTATCAGCAAACGTTGACGAAAGGAATAACTTTGGAACATTGTTTTCCGTGGTTAGACTAGGCAATGTCATAAATAGTAGGGGTAGTATTTTTGAAATTGTGAATGAAAAAAAGAAAAAAAGAGAGCCTGTACATATTACAAATAAAGAGATGACTAGATTTTGGATAACTATTGAGGAATCGTCAAGATTCATAGTTAAATCGCTCTCAATTATGATAGGTGGTGAAATATTCATTCCTAAAATGCCCTCGACGAAAGTTGTTGATGTTGTAAAACTTATGTATCCTGAAGCGGAAATACTAGAGACTGTTCCAAGACCTGGAGAAAAAATAAACGAGAAACTAGTATCTGAGTACGAGAAAAGAATATGCTTTGAAAGTGAAGATTGTTTTGTAGTGTACCCGGAAATAATAAATGAAAGAAAACCAATAGAAGCAACCTATCTTAAAGAATGGAAACAGGTACCTATAGCAAAGTCACTATCAAGTGATAATCTAATTTCTGAAGTACTGAACATAGATAATGCCTAAATTTTCAGGTAGACCTAGGGTGACTTTATCCTAACAATGCACCAAGCACCGTAACTGTGTAATTTTTCATACAATGTACTAAACCTATTTGTATTACTACATTTTGTAATGTAATATTGAACATTTTCCAAATCACTATCTTTGTAAATTTCTACAATTTTGTAGCCGCTAATTTTTGACAAAAAATAGTAAGACTGTGTTATGTTACCTTCTATTCCAACTATTGCTCCTTCAGGAATTTTACCAGAATACATGATCTTTTGTAATTCTGTTTCTGTAACAAAATCTTTGAGATTACCTTGCTTGTATTGAATTACCCTTAAACTTGGATTAAGTGTCTGAGCTAATATTGCAGTTTCGGCAATTACAAAAAATGTGATTAATACAACATTAAACAACTTAGTAAAACCTTCAGACATGAACTCTTTGCTTCTAGAAGGTATAAGATATAAAAACTTTGCTATAAAAATTGATAATGCTGGAAATACTGGCATTACATACCATTCTGTTTTAGTCTTAACTAAGAATGCTGGTACTAAAACTGAAATTGCATAGACCACTAAAGCCCAATCCCGTGATTTTACTAAGCTTATAATACCTGTTAGTCCATCTTTGTAATAAACTTTACTCAAAACAAAAAATCCATAAATTGATGCAATTACAAAAAACAATGACCAAGGTAGAAACTTTAGAAATATGGGTTCAAGATAAAAAAATATAGATGAAGAATGTCCTTCTATTGCTTTGGTACTTCTTTCCACTAAATCGTAAAGAAACATTTTCTGAAAAAAGACACTACCATCAAATGTGTATCTACCGTATACCCATACACTTACAGGTATTATAGCAGTAATAGGTAAAAGGACGTAATCGTACCAATTCAACTTTTTATACGATCTATTCATAAAGAAAAATGATGCAATTAGAAGTCCGACAATTATACTAGCAAAGCTTTTAAGTAAGAATGACATAGAAAATATAAACATAGATGCATAAATGTAATACTTGTTAGTATTTGATAATTCAGAGAGTATGAAAGCAACTAAGACCAAGAGGGTAAATATAGCATCAAAATCACCTGTTCTTGCTCCGTGAACATGTATGAATGAAAAGCAAGTTGAAAGAATGATTCCTGAAAGTACGGAGGTTACCTCATCATACTTACTCTTAGCATAAAGCATAATCAGTAAAATAGAAAGAAAAGCAGACAGTCCTGAAAAAAATCTGAGGCCGAATGGATTAATACCAAATATTGAAAAAGATAAAGAAATAAGCCAACTTCCTAAAGGAGGTTTAAGATTCCAAAAATCAGGTTTACCATCATAATGGTTAGCAAACCAAATTCCGTTTTTGAGCATTTCATAAGCATTTACTCCATGACGAGCCTCATCCCACTCTTGTATAGGTAATTCCCAAAGATTAAAAAATATATTAAACAAACTTAGTCCAACTACGAATACAAAGAAATACCAATAGTACTGTCTAATGAGATCCATAGTAGTTTAAGTATTTAGATTTAAATACTCTCAATTCAAGATTGAAAACACGAGGATCTACATAATAATATGTAGATCCAAAAATTGAAAAATTTCTGCAATTTTATTATATTGTAAAGCATTATGAGCGATATATACTTGGAGCACATACTTGATCATTATAAAAATCCTAGAAACTATGGTAAAATTGAGAATCCTGATGCATACTTTGAGGGTGGTAATCCTACATGTGGAGATATGGTAAGGATGTATGTCAAGTTGGATGACGATAGAAAAGTTATAAAGGATGTAAAGTTTGAGGGCAAAGGATGTGCTATTAGTCAAGCTTCAGCTTCTCTACTTACAGAGTTAGTTAAAGGAAAGGATATAGAATTTGTCAAGAATCTAACAAGAGATGACATAATAAATGAACTAGGGATAGAAATAAGTCCTACTAGAATGAAATGTGCTATACTATCCCTAGAAACACTGAGAATTGCTCTTTTTGGCGAGAAGTTTAAAGTTGTGTAGAAATATCACCCTTGTTTTGTTTTTCGAGATATGAAACCAAATTACCTATATCCATAACATATCCAACCTTACCATTACCAAGGATAGTGGCTGAAACTACCCCAGGTGGAGATACTAATGAATGGTCAATAGGTCTAAGGAATATATCCTCCTCTTTAAGGAACTTATCAATAACTAAAGCATATTTCTTACCTAGATAGGAAACTATTATTACATCAACGTCATCGCTAAAACTCATATCTCCAAAATATATGTCTCTTAATGAATATACTTTGATGACTTCCTCTCTTATTTTAATAACTGACTTACCTTCAAAAGTTGTTATTTCGTCTTTCTTTATCGTTACTGCTTCCTCAATTGAATTAACAGGTATTGCAAATATAACTCCTTTTATTTCAAAAAGCAGTACTTTCATTATTGCAATAGTAAGCGGAAGTTTTATTGTAAAAACTGTACCCTTATCTTTCGAAGTTGCTATCATTAAGTTACCTCTAAGCTTTTCTATCTTTGATTTAACTATATCCATTCCTACACCTCTACCTGAAAGCGAGGAAACTTCCTGTTTAGTAGAGAAACCTGGAAGGAATATTAAAGACAGTAAGTATTCCTTATCGTAATCAACTCCTTCTTTTAGAAATCCTTTTTCTATACCTTTCTGTTTTATCTTCTCGAAATCTATTCCCCTTCCATCATCTTTTACTCGTATTATAACACTACTGCCTTCATTGAAGGCCTCTATTATTATATTACCCTTAGGTGGCTTACCCTTGGATATCCTTTCTTCTCTACTTTCAATACCATGGTCTATACAATTTCTTATAATATGAACTATTGGATCGAATAGTTCATCGATAACCGACTTATCAAGATTTGTATCTTCACCTCTTACTATAAGGTTTATGTCTTTACCAAGCTGAGATGAAACTTCCCTAACAAATAATGGTATCCTTGAAAAAAGATATTTAATAGGTATCATTCTCAAATCCGTTACCCTTTCTTGTATCTCTATAGAGATGTTATTGAATAACTTTATGCCGCTTGAAAGATTATCATATCTCTTCTTAAGTTCCATCATTTTGGTATTTATCTGACCAACTATTGAATTAACGTTTGAAATTATATTTAGATAATTCTGTAGTTTTTCTACTATTTCCTCTGAAGCCTCTTTTACGTCAACCGCAATTTGAGAAGATAAACTCCTTATACTCTTCATAACATCGTAATAGTAATTTGATATTTCACTCATCATTTCACCTAGATAAAACATACTTTCATTTATATTTGATCTGTTTACAACAAGCTCTCCAACTATATTCATCAGTTTATCCACTTTTATGCTTTCTATTCTTAATATGGAGGTCTTAACTTCAGAGCTATCGGATGATTTGACACCTTTGTTTTCTTTTTTCTTTTGATAAGCTACTTCATAATAAACTACGCTTTCAACAATATCAGATATACTTATCCTACTAATATTTTTTTGTATATTGTTTGATGCTACTATAAAATTAACTTTCTTGTAGAATTTAGAGTAAATCTCTTCAAGAGATGGATTTGAGTCTAATATCTGAGCCGAATCTTTAATTATTGACACAATTTGTAATATTCCAACTTCTTTGATAGGAGAATCTTCTCTGAAATTAACTTCTAATAAATAAACCTTTTGATTTGAATACTCTAACTCCTCGATCTGTTTTATCACTTCGTTTGATGTACTGATTTCTTCTACACTAATTTTACCACCGTAATTAAGTAAAGCTGATGTAGTGTTGTTTGTAGTCTCAGATAACACTTGTTCCTTGCTATGCAAAATATTACTCACTTTTTCTAAAACATTCTCAAGCAGACTTTGATCAGTCTCTGAAGATGATAGAATAGCATTTAAAGTGATTCTGAGTGCTTTAGCACCATCCAGTAATATATTTATAACATCTTTATTTAATTCAACCTTCTTTGATCTAATCTCATCAAGAAGATCCTCAATACTGTGTGATATTTTCTCCAGACTTGTATAACCCATTGAGGCAGCTCCACCTTTAAGTGTATGAACTGATCTAAATGCAGAATTGATTGCTTTTTCGTTTGATGGATCCTGCTCTATCTGTAGAACACTATCTTCAAACATTTGAACCATTTCATTCGCTTCATCTATGAAAACTTTCTCAAGTTCACTAACTTCACTCATAAATATATACCCATTAAACACTATGATATTAAAAATAATCCTTTGTAGTCAAATTATTCAAAGCTAACTCGATAAAATCCAAAAACTATAAATATCTCCATTGATATCATAGGTATACTACTAAAAAGTTTTACCTAAATAGTTTGACTCAAAATATTTTCAGAGTAATTTATGGTAGATCAACTACTCAAAGGTTACAGAATTTCAAAAGTCCAATAATTACTCAAATAAAATTCATACTATGAATATAGCACTCTTTGGCTCAACAGGATCAATAGGAAAAAAAGTTTTAGATATCGTTAGACTCTTTCCAGATGAGTTTAAAATTAAAATGCTAGGTGTAAGAAAAAATGTTCAAGAGCTAAATAACCAGATAAAAGAATTCTCACCTAAATTTATTTATGTAAGTGAACTAAACAATGTAGATAGGAATATACTAGGTACTAACAATATATTAACTGGCTATGAAGGAATAGTTGAAATATGCAACAGTAGTGAAGTAGATACAATAATAGTAGCTGTTGATGGTTACTACGGAGTATTTCCAACAATTGAAGGCATAAAAGCCAAAAAGAAGATTCTAACTGCCAATAAAGAAAGCATATTCATCTGGGGTTACGAAATAATGTTATTAGCAGAAAAGGAAGGTGTAGAAGTAATACCTCTTGACAGTGAGCATAATACAATATTCAATTTGATTTCAAAGATAGGAAAAAATAACGTCTCGAAATATATTATAACCGCCTCTGGAGGTCCATTCCTTAACAAATCCATAGAAGAGATTAAAAATATGAAATTCGATGATGCAATGAAACATCCGAACTGGAAGATGGGAAAGAACGTAACTATAAACAGTGCAACAATGTTTAATAAGTTTCTAGAAGTTTTCGAGGCACATATATTTTTCAATATCCCTATTAGTAGTATAGAGGTTGTAATACACCCTGAATCAAGGATACACAGCATGGTTTTGCTACAGGATGGTACCATTTGGATGACTTACTATCCTCCAGACATGCTATTTCCAATAGCGAATGCTATGTTCTACCCTCATGTACCTAACTTAGTAAGTAGAAATATTGAAATAGATTCTATAACCAGTAAGACTCTTAGATTTTTACCACTAGATAAAGAAAAGTTTCCAATAACATCTCTTATTGATAAGCTTGAAAGTACGAGTAGTTTGGAAAGAGCAATTTTGAATACTGCTAACGAAATATGTATATCTCTTTTTGAAGAGGGTAATATTGAATTTAGCGATATATCGGAAATAGTCATAGAGTGTTATACTAAATTCAAAACGAACAAAAATTTAGAAGTATCAAAGAAACTTAATGAAGAAATGAAAGATTTAGAAACAGAACTGAGATACTTTATAACTCGGTTAGTTGATTAGTACTAACATTGAAATTCTATACTGTAGGAGTCAAAGCTAAAATGGCTCGTATCTACTCTTTCCATGCTTTAGCAAGAGACTTTCTACATAAGCAACAAGACGTTTTTTATTCTCATTTGACAATTCGTCGTATTCAACGCCAACTTCATTACCACTACTATTCCTAACTATACACCAAGCTTCTATAGTATAAGGTTTCTGATCGTATAATATCGAAAAAACCACTTTGATCATATCTCCGGGAACTAGTATCTGTTTAACTTCTAATCTCATACCAGTTTCTGAAATATCCACTATGTTACATTTGTCTCTAGTACCTCTAAATTCATAGATTGCTTCTATACTTACGGGAATTCTGGTAGATCTTAATCTTCCTTGCTTTTCTTCCATACTACCTCCTAACCTCAAATATATCCTTACTAAGTTGTTTTGTTTTTTGTTTGTAAATACCTGAAAAACAAGCATTACAGAAACTATTACTTTCCTTAACCAAAGACATCATATCTTCTACCTCTAAGTACTTAATACTATCAACATTTAAGTAGTCTCTTATCTCATTAATTGTTTTTTGGTTTGCTATTAATTCACTTTGTGACGGAAAATCAATACCGAAATAGCATGGGTATTTAACAGGAGGAGATGCTATTCTGAGATGTATTTCTTTCACGCCGTTTTTTCTAAGTAACTCAACTATTCTCTTCATAGTAGTGCCTCTAACTATTGAATCGTCTATCAGAACTAATCTTTTACCTTCTACTATTTCAGTAGGAACGAAAAACTTTGCCTTGACTACATCGTCTCTCATATCTTGATTTGGTTGTATGAAAGATCTTCCAATGAAATGGCTTCTTATGAGCCCCATAACTATGGGTATACCTTTTTTATCAGAATATCCAAGGCCAGCTATCATTCCAGAATCTGGTATTGGTATTATGCCATCAAAGTATTCCCCTTCGTCATATTCTGCTAATTTTACTCCACATCTATATCTGAATTTGTACACACTTTCTCCAAAGACGTTGCTGGAAGGTTTTGAAAAATAGACAAGTTCAAAAATACAATGTGAAAGCTTTTCATTATTCGTAACCTTTTTTCTTCTCATACCTTTGCTATTTACTAATACTACTTCACCTGGTAAAACTTCTTCGTATTGAAATACATCCAAACTTTTAAGAGCACTGTCCTCCGAAGCAAAAAATACAATACCATCCTTCAATCCGAACACTAGAGGTCTAAAACCATATTTGTCCCTAAATGCTATAATACTATCCCCGAACAGCATGATTATTGAAAAAGCTCCTTCAAATTCTCTTATAGCACTTTCAACAGAGTGCAAAATATTAATTGTCCTGTTGTATTCTTTGACTATGTGATGTAACATTACTTCACTATCTGTTGTAGTAGAAAAGGTATGTCCTTCTTTCATAAGCTTATTCCTTATTTCCAAAGCATTAGTTATGTTACCATTATGAGCAAGAGAAATAGTTTTCCCATCAATTGTCTTTGATATAAACGGTTGAATATTTGAGATATCATCGAAACCTGTTGTTGAATATCTAATGTGTCCTATTACACTGGTAGCGAATTCTAATTGCTTTATCTCCTTAGCAGAAAATAAGTCTTTTACCAATCCTTGAACTACAATTCTCTGTGTGTTGTTATCAACATTAAATACAATTCCTGCTCCCTCTTGCCCTCTATGCTGTAAAGCATTCATTATTTTAAATAATTTGTCGGATATGCCATCGATTTTACCATATATACCTACTATACCGCACTTTTCTCCAGAACCATCAAACATAGTAATATATTATATGAAGAGACCTTAATTAATTCAAATAAATCCTGAAACCTGGAAGTTTCTACTTACTATAGAGTTATAGTAGTTGAATAACTCTTAAAGGATTAATCAAACTTTAAGTTATGTTGAAAACGAGTCTAAATTCTATTTTAAAATATATATCACTTTACATATTTAGGCTACCTATGCCAAATGATTGTGTATTCTGCAAAATAGTAAACAAAGAAATAAAATCAAAAATTGTTTACGAAGATGAAACTACTCTTTGTTTTGAAGATATAAATCCTAAAGCACCAGTTCATGTGCTAGTAGTTCCCAAAAAACACATATCAACGATCATGGAGCTTGAGGACAATGATATTATGATTGACATATTTAAAGCAATTCAAAAGGTTGCTCAAGTTAAAAATATAGACAAGGATGGTTTTAGAGTTGTTGTTAACCATCTACAAAATGGTGGTCAGACTGTCTTTCACTTACATTTTCATATCTTAGGTGGAAGACAGATGATGTGGCCCCCAGGATAAAAACGTTATGGAGGTGATAAATTTATGGCCCTTATGGTTGAAATAAAAGATGGTGATAATATTGAGTTTGCTCTTAAGAAGTTTAAGAAGTTTGTAGAGATGGAGGGAATTTTATCGGAGTATAAGGCGCATCTTAGATACAAGAAACCAAGTGAAGAAAGAAAAGAAAAACTCTCAGCTCTGAAAAAGAAGTTAAGAAAGCTTCAGAATACGAAAGAGAAGAAGAAATAATTGCGGGATCGTCTAATTGGCAGGACGGCTGACTCTGGATCAGCTAGTGGGGGTTCGAGTCCTCCTCCCGCAGTGTTGTCTTGCCCCCATCGTCTAGCCTGGTCTAGGACATCACCCTCTCAAGGTGGAAACACGGGTTCAAATCCCGTTGGGGGCGAATGTATCTGATTGTGATCCTTTTATTGTCATTATTACCTACTATCTACTCATTCCCCCAACAAAGTGATCAAAACTTAACTAACCAACTAACAAATACTCTTGTTTATGTAAAAAAGACAGAAATACAGATAAACTCGAGAATCGAATTTTTTAATAAAAAATCCGTAACAGGTAAAATAGTATTTTCAACAACAAACGTGACTTTAGACCATATTGACAAAGACACAAAAATAAAGCTTGTAACTCCATACACGAACATAGAATACATTCACCCTATAACTTGGTTTCCAGAGTTTTCGAAAATCGAAAATGATGGTAAATTAGCTTACTATTTTTATCCAATAGAATATATTGTCAAACTAAAAGATGGAAAATATCTGAGAGTTGTCGGAAGAGTACCTTCGTTTGAAGTTATGAATTTTATTCATAAATATGGCAGTTCTAAAATATATACATACTATGTTGACTATTTAATATCAGATAAAAAAGGTGAAACAAAGTGGAAAAACATGGGCACTTATGAATTAAGCAAGAACTTCAAAAAACCTCACCCAAACGTAGCATATTATATATATTTTGATTAATCCTCATAATTTTATGTTAACTACATTTCCTACATGGTCAACTTTTATTTTTTCGTATTCAGGATATGTAGTAGCGAGATCAGAAAGATCATTTAGAAATTCCTCGGTTCCTCCTGCATAGACAACATCAAAAACAGCTAGATCTCCAGATACAGATTTTCTCTTAAGTTCTTGAATTCCAGGCAAGGTATTTAGAAAAGTTGAGAAATCTTTGACTGCTTTCAAATTCTTAAGACCTATAACTTTTACTTCTATCTTTTCACCTTTCACGAGATATTTCTCAATTTTAGGTAATAAGTCTTTGAGAGTACTTTTTGCTATATATGACATTACAATCTTTCTTGCTTTTATCTCATCGGCAGCATTATTTACAACTCTCTTACCGGACTGAGAAGATCCTAACCCTCTAGCGGTAGATGAATCATATGCTTTCATGCTAGAAATTCCATCAACTAAAACCCAACCTTTTATATTAGGATAGGGTTCGACTTTTATGTCAATATCGACTTCAATATAAACAGGGGCTTTTATCTCATTAGCTAACATCTGAGCTAAAGACATAGACTGTCCTTTCTTTTCTTCATAAATAGCAATAAATTTCTTACTCATCTCTAAACTTCTATTGTAGTCAACATACTCGATGCCTAGTTCGGCAAGATAAGAGTTTATGGTATCAACCAAGAACTTCAAATCATCATCCTTCTGCATTGTCTTGTATTCAGAAGCAGAGGGGAAAACAAGTATAGTTTTACCCCTAATAGGAGAATCTTTAGATAACTCTATTTTTATCTCTTCATCTTTAACTGCTTGATGCGAATAAACTAGGGTACCAAAAGCAAAAAACAATACCAAATAAAAAAATCTTTTCATAATTCAACAACCTCCTAAAATATAATAAACTCCAATCACACCAATTTCAATTTCAAATACCTCAAAATTTTGGTATAATAATACTAATTTATGTAATGATGCAAAATATCTTATAAGAAACTCTTAACTTATACTGGTACAGTGTAGAAATCTTTGATTGAAAGAATAAAGAGTCATATTCTATCATATCATACATGATGGTAGTAGTTTTATGTACTATACCAACCGGTAAAGGAGAAGAGCTAGCAGATAAAATAATAAATTCTAGACTAGCTGGTTGTGTAAATATAGTATCAGGAGTAAAAAGCATTTATCATTGGAAGGGTAACATTGAAAGAGATACTGAAGATTTATTGATTATAAAAACCAGAAAAGACTTCTTCGAAAAACTCAAAGATTTTATAAAAGCGAACCACCCTTATACAGTTCCCGAAATAGTTGCACTTGACGTTGAGAACGTAAATCAGGAATATCTTGAATGGTTAATATCATCAGTGTACTAATAAACAAATTTTTTAGGTCCTAACTCTGTAATTTAGATATATAGCATAGGATAAAAAAGTTACATTAGGTATCCATACGGCGATGACAGGTGGTAGTATTCTATTTTCTCCCAGCCAAACTCCACCTAGAAAAGTTATAAAATACAACACATACCTAATTACTGAATTAAACACCATATTAATGAAAGTTAAATTTCTTGATACCACTGAAACAAATCCTAGAGATATAAGAGCAGATATAAGTAATGAAAAAGAAATACTAGGCCTTGAAAGCATTTGAACCAGCCTTCGGTAATAATTACCACCTTCAAAAGCAAATTTTGCTCCAAGAGACTTATCTATCTCCTCTCTCATCTCGGACATCGTTAAAAACATAAAATCATACTTTTTTGGAAAAAAGAAACTAGGATTATCCAACCTAAATGGAGGTATATATTCTTTGATTCTTTGTCTAGAAATTACTTCTGTTCTCTTATCAAATTCTATTACCTCTACGTCGTATAGAACCCAATTAGATATTTCATTACTCCAAACTCCTAAGGATGCTGTAATGGTGTATTGTATAAGACCTCCTTCAAAGCTTCTTGTTGTGAAATCAATATTACCTAAATCGTCGTAAAATTTCTTTATCTTCACATCTTTCATTCTTCCATCTCTTGAGATAAACCCTATTTCAGTATAAGTAATCAGTTTATTTTGACTCTTTATTGGTTCCTTAAGGTTTTCTAGATATTCATTATCAAGAAAACTCATATCATTCCAAACATTTATTCTCTCAATTTTCCTAGACTCTTTACCTGCTAGTGTTACAACCTGATCAAGGAATATAAAATATAACAAAGATAGAAAAATTGTGACCAAGATAAAAGGTGCGAACAAATGTCTTAAACTAATACCCGAATTAACTATCGCAACGAGTTCAAAATTTCTTGACATTCTCGATACTACATAAGAAATACTTATAAGCATACACAATGGTGCCAAGTATGTGTAGAGATGAGGTCCTCTCAATACATAAACAAGTACTATGTAATTGAACTTAGTCCTCAAGACATCAGGATTTGCCAAAAACCAAGTTATATCCATGACTAAATTAAAAACAACAGCAAGAATAGTTAGTGAAAAAGAGGAAACTAAAAAAGTTATCAGAAATTGTCTTATAACGTATCTTTGTATTCTTCCAAAATTTATCGCACTTTTAAAGTATTCGATAATCAGGTCTACATACTCCTGTTTAAGGGTAAATGATTTTATTAGAGATACAATCCTATTTAATATAACTTTTAACATTTTGTCCGCAAAAATCCTAAATAAGGAACATCTCTTTTGGCAAGTTTAAAGTTATTAATCAGAAACAGTCTAACTGTTTGTAAACTACTGTAATGCTGAAAAATTTCGAATTCACAATAGTGGGAGAATTTAGAAAAACGGAAACTTTTTGTTTATAATATATTATCTACTCGGAGGTAAAATGCATGGATAAGAAATACATGAACGACAAAAACTGGAAAATGTTATTCTTTGGCATAGGAATACTTTTTTCTGGTTTAATAGCAGTAGCTTCTGTTGGGCCAAGCTATCATGGAATCCCTGCACTCATAGCATCTGCACTTTTGTTATTGGGAGTTGTGACTATATTTTGGAGTTTAGCTTCAAAATTTGAATAGCTATGTTAGTACAAAAACTTAAATCTAAAATACACAATGCTACTATTACAGAAACATTATTAGACTATGAAGGTAGTATAGGTATAGACGAAGAATTAATGGAAATAGTGGGGCTTTCAGAATTTGAAAAAGTACATGTGTGGAACATAACTAATGGAAAGAGATTTGAGACTTATATCATAAAAGAACCCAAGGGTAGTAGAAGAATAACACTAAATGGTGCTTCTGCTAGGTTAGCTTATAAAGGAGACAAAGTTATTATAGCGAGTTTTTGTCTTGTTAGCCCAGAAGAGAATGTATCACCGAAGATATTAATACTCGAAGAAGATAATCAACCTAAAAAACGACTATGATTTCACCAAGAGATCTTCTAGAATTCAAAAATAATGGTAAAAAAATCGTAATGTTGACTTGCTACGATTATAGTACTGCCAAAATTGTTAGCGAATCTGATATAGATGTAGTTCTAGTTGGGGATTCTCTTGGTATGGTAGTATATGGATACAGTTCTACTCTAAAAGTATCAATGAGACAAATGATAGAGCATACCGAAGCAGTTGCTAGAGGGTTAAATGGTAGAAAATTATTAGTTTCAGACATGCCGTTTCTATCGTATCAAGCCTCAACAAGAGAGGCCGTGATAAATGCTGGTAGATTAGTAAAAGCAGGGGCTAATATTGTTAAAGTAGAAGGTGGAAAAAGAGTAATTGATAAAATAAAGGCAATCATTGATGCAGATATTCCTGTTATGGGGCACTTAGGGCTTACTCCTCAAAGTCTAAATATAACAGGTGGGTATAAATTGCAGGCAAAAGATGAAATTTCTATTCAAAGATTGTTTGAAGATGCTTTTACACTACAAGAGCAAGGGTGTTTTGGAATAGTTTTAGAATTAGTACCTGAAGAAGTAGCAAAAGTCTTGTCACAAAATCTCAAGATACCGACGATAGGAATAGGAGCAGGTAGATATTGCGACGGACAAGTGCTCGTAATAAGTGATATGTTAGGTGTTATGCCAGATTTTAAACCTAAACATGCTATGTTTTATGCTAATCTTTATGAGACCATACTAAATTCCATAAACTCATTCTCAAGGGATGTCACGAATAATAACTTCCCAGGAGAAGAAAATGTATTCCATCTCAAAGATAACGAAATAGACTTGGAGAAAATTATAAAGCTAGTCAAGGATAAACTAAATATTCAAACTTAGCCAATATTTATAAAAGGCAAACAAATTTTTGATAAATTTGATTAAGTATTAAATTATTTTTTATAATACTCTCAATTATCTGAAAGAGGTGGATATGGTTAGGATAAGACTGATGAGATTTGGGGCTAAGCATAGGCCATATTATAGAATAGTTGCGGTTGATTCAAAAAAGAAGAGAGATGGTGCTTATATAGAGAGTTTAGGTTACTACTCTCCTATGGAGGGTAAAAAACTCTACATAAATGCAGAGAGATATAACTACTGGATTTCTGTCGGTGCAAAACCATCAGAAACTGTAGAAAGTTTGTTTAGGAAAATGTCATCGTCATTAAAATAGAAAACATTAAGAGAGGTGGTTTATGAAAGAGAAGGATCTTGTTGAGCAGATTGTAAAATCTTTAGTTGACTACCCTGAAGATATATCCCTCAAAGTAGTTGAGGGGGAAAAGTCTACTATTCTTGAGCTAAAAGTGAAGAGTGAAGATATTGGCAAAATAATAGGTAAGAAGGGTAGAATTGCTAAGGCCATAAGAACAATAGTAAGTGCTGTAGCTGTGAAAAACGGTAGAAGGGTAATACTTGAAATACTTGACTAAAATTTTCCCGGGTTTAACTCCCGGGACATCTTGAATGAAAAATTTAATAAAGGAAATTGCATTAGATGTAGGTTTCGATATCATATCTTTTTCTTCTAAGATTCCTCCTATAATAAAAAACGATGTTACCTGTAACTATTCAAATTGGATTGCCAATTCATTCAATGGAGATATGGAGTACCTCAAAAGATATGGTGAAAAAAGGTTTGATCCAGAACTTATTGAAGACTGGGTTAGAAGTATAATCTTGGTTGGAGCAAGTTATTTTAATTCGACTAAATTTGACTCTCCTTCTGAGGAGTACGGAAGAGTAAGTATGTATGCATGGGGAAAAGATTACCACTTCGTAATTAAATCTATGTTACAAGAACTTGTGGATCGTTTGAAAAAAGAAATTGGTGAAGACTTTAAATATAGAATTTTTTCTGACTCAACTCCAATATATGAAAAGGGTTTTGCCATTGCAAGCGGTTTAGGATTTCAGGGTAAAAATACCTGTGTAATAAATCTGCGCTTAGGTTCATTTTTCTTTATTGGTGAAGTTTTAACAAATCTTGAAATTGAACCTGATAGTGAAATTAAATTCAAAGGTTGTGGCAGTTGTACAAAATGTATAACTAGCTGTCCAACAAACGCACTCGGTGCTTACATACTAGATTCTAGGAAATGTATCTCTTATCTAACAATAGAATACAAAAATATTATACCTGAAGATCTAGCATTAAAGATGAGGGATTGGATCTTTGGGTGTGATATATGTCAAGAAGTTTGTCCTTTCAATAAGCAGCTTTATATCAAGAAATTTCTTACAAGAATCAGTCATTTTAAGGATAGCGTCATGTCATTTTTGAACTTAAAGGAGATTATGAAAATACCAAGTAACAACCAGTTCAGAAAATTTTTCAAAGGTAGACCTTTCATAAGAGCAGGTAGAAGAGGACTTATTAGAAATGCAATAATAGTAGCGGTAAATAATAATGCTCGCAGATTATGCGAAGAGATAGCTAAACTTAGACAAGATGATGATGAGATTATATCTAAAACAGCAAGATGGGCTATTGATAGAATGTCGGGATGACTGGATTTGAACCAGCGACCCCACCCACCCCAAGGGTGTGCGCTACCAGGCTGCGCTACATCCCGTCCTTTGGGCGGTAGAGGATTCGAACCTCTGGCCTCCACTGCGTCAAAGTGGCGCTCTAACCAACTGAGCTAACCGCCCTTAACAACATAGTTTATTATAAAAACTAAATCATTACAAATTCAAGAAACAAGCGAGTTATTATTAAATGTACAAACAATTTTAATCACTTGCCGTAAGGTTTAAGCATAGGTTTTACACCAAAAAGTTTCATTAAGATTTTAACAAAGATTGACAAAGATGTATAAATGGAGAAAAAAGTGTGAAACAGAATAAAGTGCAAATTTTTATGTCTTATCGATAACCTTATCCCATCAAGGAGAGGTAAAATAACACTGATAGAATATGGTATGAATAAATATTTTTTTAACCTTTCAAAGAAAGTAAGAGTTTTTTCTCTTTTAGCAAAACCAGCAGGTACGTAATTTGAATTTCCTTTCTCATTAAACAACAAGTTTATATTTATCTTCCACTGGATCTTTGATAAATATCTTTTAATACTGTCAGATGAATAATGAACTACAGGTTGATTTTTAGGTAGACATACCTCATAGCTAGTTTCTAGATACCTGTAGAAAACTTCAGAAAAGTTAGGTCTAGTATCAAGATTATTTATAATAGTAGTTAAAATATTTCTATCAATAGTTATTGAAGAGGCAAAATCTAGCAATAACGTCTTTTTCCTGAGTTTGGACTTATCTAGTACCATAAAGCTTTCATGTTCTACCCTGTTGTAAAACTTTCTTGACATTTCATAAAATTTCCCAAAACTCTTTTCATTCGAGTAAATAAAAAAAGCAAATGGATCCCCGACACTATTTACATAATAATTAATAGGATGAGAGTTATTCGGTGTTATATAACCAGAAAACAGAATAAGCTTAATGTAAGGATAATTCGAAATAATTTTATACCTTTCACTCAGAGTATTTAAATTACCTAAAACCTCATCAGAATCTAGGAAGATGATAAAATCCCCTCGAGCATTGGGTATTCCTATATTATATTTAGCGTATTCTGGTTGCACCATAGGATTATCTAAAACTAATGCTCCATAGTCTTTTGCTAATTCTATAGTCTTGTCTTTCGATCCACCATCTACAACAATTATTTCTATCTTGTCTTTGTCAAATGTCTGATTTACTATTGAACTTAAACATAATCTAAGAGTTTTTTCAGAGTTTAGCGTCGGTATTATAAAAGAGAATATCTTGCTCATGCGAGCCATATTTTACACCAAAACAGTATTGTGTATCAAACTACAGACAAATTTATCATAACAAGAATGGATACAAAACTTATTATTTTCCTGGGGTAGTACAAAAACCGAATATGTATGATGATCTAAGAGATTGTATCTCTATGTCATGCAAAATAAGATACATGTAAACTAAGTAAGATTTTCTAGTTTTCTTAGAAAGTTAACAACTATTTCTGATGGGTTCATCTCATCATCTATTGGTGGGTAAGAATAGTTCCTGTAATTGGTGATAAAGTCGCGAATTATCTGAAAATCTAGTTTGCTTAAAACAACATTCTTACCTAAACCTTCGATTCTTTCAGTTTCCTTCCTAAGAATAAGACAAGGCTTTCCAAGATAATAAGATTCTTCCTGATTACTACCCCCATCTGTGATTATGAATTCTGAATTTTTTAAGACATGATTAAAAGTTATATAAGGTATTCTCTCGAAAACATATACGTTCTTGGTATTTTCTATTTTATCCAAGAGTTTATGTTTTTTTAAGACTTCCATTGTTGAGGAATGAATAACAAAGACACAATTCATATAGCTAGCAAATTCTAAAGCGAGAGATACTAGTTGGGTGATTGTTTTTTTATTATATATGTTTTCCTGTCTATGGGTTATGAATATAAAGTAAGGTTTTGGAGGTAACTTGGAAATTATATCACTGTCGGGATTCTGTGTTAAAGCAAATTTACAACTTTCATAAAGTGTATTATTATACGTATTTATCTTTATTAGGCTTTCCCTCTTCAAGTTATTCATAGCCCATTGGTTAGGACACAAAGCTACATCAGCTAAAAATGACGTTAGAACTCTACATATTTCCTCAGGAAATGGACGAAAAAAATTATAGGATCTTAAACCTGCTTCTAGGTGAACTAACTTTAGGCTAAACATCTTAGTTATTATAGCACCTAACAAAGATGATAGAGTGTCTCCGTGAACTATAACTATATCACCTTTTTTGAAAACTCTACGCAATTTAATAATTCCTGTGATTAGTGAAGATACAAACCATATCATTAGACTTATTACATTTTGCTTTTTAGGTACTTTCGAAAGATAGATAGGGGAGAAATTACTCAAAAAATACTTCAACTCAGATTTACTAAGATCATTTTGACCTGAAGCCAGAATAACGTAATTAATATTACAATCTTCCATCCTTTTAAGAACTGGGAATACCTTTATAAATTCTGCCACAGTTCCTACAAAAAAGTACACCATTTCGATTAATTTTACAAAAGTAACTTTCTGGTTTTCACCTTAATTGGTGGTAGTAAACTAGCAAAGTCAAGAATTCATGTAAACATTAGTTTTGGTATACTTGCAAAAGTTTATAAGAACTAAAGGTAGCATTAAACTTTGAGTATAAGTTGTACCATTGTAGTAATTGTGATATCCAGTTCTAGGTACCATTAGAGTTTATGAAAAATATATACGAAGATTAAAAGATAGGTGAGTATTTTCTTTGGCATCGAGGGCTAAATTTGGATGTAAAGTGAAATCATAAAATTTCCCCTTAAAGGTGTTAAAAGCAAGTTAAAAAGAAATAAGGTTTTAGACATTGGCTGTGTAATAAGTCATTTCTTAATTTCATAAGTGAAGGTTTTGGGTATATTGCGTTTACATAGCTTCAAGAGTATAGATGTAGCGATGAGAAATTTTAATCTAAAAAACTTATTTCCTATGTCACTGAAAGATTTTACTTCATATGCTGTTGGGAATAATATTAGGTTTGACATGATTACTTTCTTTGAGGTTTTAGAACATCAAACGGATGTTCAAGAATTTTTCAATTGTATAAAAATGTTACATCATGAATATGGGATTATTTCAGGAACATTTTCCAACAGAAATAGAGTTTTGTGTTTCTTCATTACATTAGATAGAGATTTTTCTCTCCACCACTTTTTGTGGTTTTTGAAATCTTCTCTAGAAAATCTCTTTAAAAACAGAGGTTTTAAACCTCATATTGTGGTTACTATCATAAGTGAAGGACTGCCTCTAAATAGATAAATGAGTTTTTATATCAACGTACTAAAATAACTATAAAAACACACTAGTGTGTTTTACAAGATGTTTAGATTTATTTTTTGTGTAGCTTATTACCTTCTCGGGATTCTAAAACACATTCACAATCTACTAGGTTATCCATGCTTGTTTTTTATATGTAACTGTGAGAGAAGATAAAAGCATTTAAAGAGTATAGAAATAGATTCAACAATTTGCAATAGAATCCGATTAGATTCTATTATGCTAATCAAATTTAACTTGTTATATTTTAGCTTTATCTTACAAAATTAAGCGTACGGGAGAGGTAATATGGTTATAAGAGGTAAGGTTTGGAAATATGGTGATGATATAGATACAGATAAAATAATACCGGCAAGATATCTTAATACCACTGATCCTGAAGAGTTAGCGAAACACTGTTTGGAAGATGAGGATCCTACTTTTGCTTCTAAAGTAGGCAAAGGTGACATACTAGTAGCGGGTAAAAATTTTGGTTCTGGTTCTTCTAGAGAGCATGCGGTAATATCAATAAAAGCTGCAGGGGTAAGCGCAGTGGTGGCGAAGTCTTTTGCTAGAATATTTTTTAGGAACTCTATAAATAGGGCACTACCGATAGTTGAATCTCCAGAAGCAGTTGAAAATACAGATACTGGAGACGTACTTGAAATTGATCTTGAAAATGGTATTGTCAGAAATATAACGAAAAATAAGGAGTTTAAGATAAAACCATTTCCTAGAGTACTATTTGACATATTTCAACATGGTGGTATAATGAACTACGCTAAAGCAAGAATAGAAAAAGCTAAGAAAAAGGGCGGTTAGCTCAGGGGTTAGAGCGCTTGCCTTACAAGCAAGAGGTCAGAGGTTCGAATCCTCTACCGCCCATATAAAGATGACTTACTATCAGTTCGTGAAGCAGAGGTTTTTTTCTAACAAGTTGGGTGTTGCTGGTTTTTTTATTGTTTTATTTCTAATACTAATTGCAGTGTTTTCACCTCTGATAGCAAATGACAAACCAATCTTATGTGTTCTAGAAGGTAGATTATTATTCCCTATTTTCATGAATGAAAGAGAAAATGTTGATTTTACAAAAGTTAGTTTCAAAATCATGCCGTTAATACCACATAACCCCTATACTATAGATCTAAACAAAAAACTTAGTCCTCCGTCAAAGGAACACTTGCTAGGTACCGATGATTTAGGTAGAGATGTACTAGCTAGAATAATACATGGCACTACTATATCTATATCTGTCGGTGTAGTAGCAGTAGGGACAGCATTTCTAATAGGTACAGCTTTGGGACTATTAGCCGGTTATTTTAGGGGTATTGTAGATGCTATAATAATGAGAATAATAGAGATATTTATGACGTTTCCTACCCTTTTTCTAATATTGACAATATTAGCATTTCTACCCCCTAGCATATATAATATTATGTTTGTTATTGGGCTTACAGGATGGACTGGAGTTGCTAGACTTGTGCGAGGTGAAACTCTTAAGATTACAAACATGGACTTCGTGAAAATTTCTAAAATAACAGGAAGTAATAACATGTACATACTTATAAAACATGTATTACCAAATGCTATAAATCCTGCTATAGTAGCTTTAGTTTTCGGAATTGCTGGAGCTGTTTTAGTGGAATCTTCATTGAGCTTCCTTGGACTTGGTGTTCAACCTCCTACACCAAGTTGGGGTAATATATTACTTCTAGGTAATCAATATATTGACTATGCTTGGTGGTTAGCAGTGTTCCCAGGTATTGCAATATTCATTACAGTAACAGGATTGAACCTTCTTGGGGAAGCACTCAGAGATGCTATGGACCCAAGGGTTTACATGGAGTAGCTTATGGTTTTAGGTAAAGAGAATTTTTTAATTCTAGGATTTACAAACAGAACCGGTTTTTATACTTCAAAATTTCTGTTGAGTCAAGAATGTAATGTCTACATATCAGATAGAGTAAATGATGAAGAAAAACAGAAATTAATTGCAGAACTAGAAAATGTATCTAAAGGAAAGGTTATAAACCTACTGGGAAAAGAAGATATAGATTTGGAAAAAGTAGAAATGGTGATTTCTAGTCCTGGAGTACCTCTGACTAACCCAATAATACAAAAAGCTCTATCAAAAGGTATAGAAGTTATAGGTGATATCGAGTTGTTCTACAGGCTAAAACCACAAATCAACTATGTAGCAATAACGGGAACTGATGGTAAGACTACAACGACAAGTCTAACGTACAAATTACTCTCATCCTTCCTTCCAAAAGTCCATATGGGAGGTAATGTCGGAATACCTGTATTTTCACTAATAAATGAAGAAATAAATATACTCGTCCTTGAAATAAGCAGTTTTCAAATAGATACAACAAAATTATTCAAACCACATATAGGAGTAATCACAAATATAGCCAAAGATCATCTAGATAGGTATCCAACCTTTAACGATTATGTAAACTCGAAGTTTTCTCTGTTCAAAAACTCGGATGAAAACGATTTTAGTATAATAAATAAATCTATCACAAAATTTGATCAAGCATCTGGATTAAAAACCAAAAGAATATACTTCTCTGCTTATCAACCTAAAGAGAACTTTAATAATATTCCTCAAGTATATCTAGAAAATAATTATGTCTATTTTGAAGACGAAAAAGTATTAGATGTATCAAAAGTAAAACTTATAGGTAAGCATAATATTGAAAATATAATGGTAGCAGTTTCTGTTGGGGTATTACATAACTTACCTATAGAAGTTATACAAGAATCAATATATTCTTTTGAGCCACTCCCTCACAGAATGGAATTAGTTGGTGAGATAGATGGAGTAAAGTATATAAACGATTCAAAGTCTACTACCATAAACGCAATGATAAGTGCAATAAGAAGTCTAGATGATGAGATAATTTTAATCGTAGGAGGGCTTGATAAGGGAATGGATTTCGAAGAAGCTGTACCAATAATAAAACATAAAGTAAAATATTTGGTAGCGATAGGAAGTACTAAAGAAAATATATCTAAAAAACTAAAAGAAAGCGGCTACTACAATTATTACTTAGCTGAAACATTAGAAGATGCTGTAAAAAAAGCAAAAGAAGTATCCGAAAAAGGAGATGTCATTTTATTTTCACCAGGTTATGCTAGCTTTGATATGTTCAGAAACTACGAAGATAGGGGCAATAAGTTTAAGGAAATCATCTATCGCGTGTGAGGTTATAATCTATGAATTCGAAAAGATGATCTTTATATTCTCTAGATACGGGTAGATAAGATATCTTTTCCCTAGCAATTTCTGAGTATTTTTCTAATAATCTATTTACATCATCAAATATATTGTATTTGTAGCATAAATCAATTACTGTATTAATATCGTTATCGCTTATATCAGGATTACCAAAAATTCCTATAAGCTTTTTTTTATCTTCATCATTGGATTTATTCATGAGTTTTACATAGAATATTGTCTTCTTATTTTCTTTTATATCTGATCCTCTAGGTTTGCCAGTTACTTTGGAATCCTCAACTAATCCTATTTTGTCATCTTGTATCTGGAATATTACTCCGAGATATTCACCTATTTCTTCTATCATTTTGATTGTATCACTGTTAACTTCTGATATAATTGCTCCTAGGGAAAACGGTAAAGAAAATGAATATCGTGCTGTTTTGTATTTATATATTGACAGAACTTCTTCTTCTGTTGGTACTCTTTTGACTCCAGATGTTATAACATCTTTCATCTGACCTATTCCAACTATTGCCATTTCTTCACCAAACTTGAGTATCAATTTATTCATCACGTTTTTTTTGGATATATTGGCAAGAGACAGAAATGCTAAAGAAAACGCAAAATTGCCAGCACATATTCCCATAGACTCTCCTATATGGTGACTGTTTGAAGCACTTTCTTTATCCGCAAGTTTTTTGTACTGATAGAATATAGTATCTTTTCCTCTTCTTTGCGTATCTTCATCCATTATATCATCGTGTATGAGAAGACCCGATTGTAAAAGCTCAACTGTTATAGCACATCGCAAACCATCTTTTGAATAGTTTCCAGAAAACATTTTTTCAGAAAACAGTACCATAGCACCCCTTAGCATTTTACCTGATAGAACAAACTCATGAAGCCTATCTAGACTCTCATAAAACCAAAAGTCGTCTATCATGGGAACAGACCTAATATCTCTAAAGAAACTATTAATCTCTGAAACTATTTGATCTTTCAATCCTTTAAGTACTGATATCATAATTTACAGAATTATAAACACCTATTAAATTACCTTTCCAAGAAAAGAATCTTACAGAGGCTACATTAATCTAATCAAGCACTATGAAGTTTGGAGATTTTGTACTCCTGTGAACGGCTTGCAAAAACTTGCTATACTAGTAAAACCTTATGGATTCGATGCTTTCGACATGTTTCTTGAAATACTTGTTCCTAAAAATAGCCAGAAAATACTACCCAACGCAACGACATACAGAGTGTTATCTATTAAACCATGGGCTAGGAAAACCAAAATACTTACCAAGTATCCAACAATGAACTGATTGGAACTATGTTTGAGATTTTTAAATGATTTAGTAAGTGCTACTATCAAAAGTGCAAGAAAAGGTATTATACCGACAATACCTGTTTCAACTAATACACTAAGATAAAGATTGTGAATGTAACTCCCATAGTAATAAGGTACATATTCTTTGAAATTTATGAGTCCCACACCGAAATACCAGTTCCTCAAAAATATCTCAAATCCCATCTTGTAGGCGTCTATTCTATTTAGAAAGCTAGAGTGATCCGTATCATCAAATATACTTTTAATTCTGTCAAATGAACCAGAAAAACCTAATATCAGGCCGATCGCAATAAAAAAAACTAATACTGATATTCCAATTTCTCTATACTTTTTCATCAGTATTAAAGACAGAAAAACAGACATAGGTCCTAAAACAATTATACTCCTTGAATTCGAAGTAAAACTAGAAATACCAAACAGTATTATTGCTACAATAAGCAATATTACTTTCTTTAAAGTACTTTGATTATCATACAAACTAAATGTTCCTACAATAATTACAGGTAACATATACAAAACGGATGACGAAAAAATAACAGGATTCGGTGTTATAGATGGACTTCTTACTATCGAATCATAGGAAAAGTTACTAGCAGATGGTACTTCTATAAGATTCAGATTACCAACTTTTATGTTAAAACTTAGATTTGGTAGTAAGTAGAAAATCAGGCTAGATACAGAAAGCACTACTACACCAACAAATGAAGACAAAAATACTACTTTATTATCAAACCATAAATTTTTACCTACACTAAATATCATGTAATAAATCAGTAAAATCAAACATCCGCCTAGGGCAGAAGTCTTGTTCTTCGCAAAGAGAACAGAGAATAGACTGGCTAGTATAAAAGTAATAAAAAAAATATCTTCAATACTGAAATTATTCCTAAAGCTTTTTATGGAAATCAAAAACAAGTAGATGAATACCACAATCGGTATAAACAACAACTGTGATACCATAAGTAGAAATATTGAGATGGGGATTAAAAATACTGGTACTTTTTCCATTTAACAGTTATTTTAACTAAATGAATATTTTAAACTCTAGTTAATCATATTAAATTCTGCAAAACAATATAAGGTTATATCAACAATACCAATCACAACACAAGATTTTTTGAAAAAAGGTAAACTATTCTGTAAAATATCATTATGGTAGTTTGGAGTGTAATTGGAATAATAGTAGGTTTGATAATATTTCTTTTACTTATGAACCTGAAAAACTACAATGACGAAAAAAAACAGTATCAAAAGGATAAGAAAGAATATGATGAAGAAAAGAAATTAGGAACGAAACCAAGGTACTGTCCTGTTTGTCGATCAAGGCTTGGACCTAGAGATGTAATATATGCAGAAATTTTCCAGGGAGAACCTAGAGATAGGGTAATCATAAAGGGATGCAAATATTGCTACATACTAACTCCTGAAGAAGCAATGAGAATAAAACCATATACAAAGAAAATCAAACAAGACGATATAGGAGTGGGGAAATACGTATAGTTTATTCTGTTTTTATCTCTATCTCTGAAAGTCTAAATGCTTGGTGTAAAGCGTTTGCTGCTTCTTCTGCTTTTTCTCTTCTCACAACAACGGATATTTTTATCTCTGATGTTGATATCATCTCTATGTTTATTCCTTTGTTTGCCAAGACTTCAAAGACGGTAGCAGCTACTCCATAATGACTTCTCATACCAGTTCCAACAACTGACACTATAGCGATATTATCATCGTATATTATGTTAGAACAGTTTATTGAAGATTTTATTCTATCTTCGATTGATTTTAAGGTTTGAAGATCCTTCTTGGGTATTGTAAAATTGATTTCACTTAAGCCGTTTCTGCTAGTGCCTTGAACAATCATATTTACATTTATTTTTTCTTTAGCAACTTCAGAAAAGAGTTTTGCTGCTATTCCTGGAACATCAGGTACATCAAGAACAGTGATTTTTGCTTCATCTACTTTAACTGCAACTCCAGTGACAACTAATCCTTCCATATAATCCTCCACAAGTCTAGTACCAGGATCATCTTCGAAAGATGATCTAACTACTAAAGGAACATTGTATTTTTTAGAAAATATAACAGATCTAGGATGTAGTACCTGTGCACCTACACTTGCTAACTCCAGTACTTCATCTATGTTTATCACATCAAGTTTTCTAGCAGATCTTACAATTCTAGGGTCTGCTGTATATACTCCTTTTACATCCGTGTATATTTCACATAGATCTGCTTTTAATGCAGCTGCAAGAGCAACAGCTGTGGTATCCGAACCTCCTCTACCAAGAGTAGTTATATCTCCATCTTCTGTTACACCTTGGAATCCTGCAACAATTACAATCTTACCTTGTTCTAGCTCTTTTCTTATTCTAGTAGTTTTTATATCTAGTATCTTAGCTTCAGTATAGTCTGATGTGGTTATTATACCAACTTGTGGACCAGTAAACGCTATTGACTTGTATCCAAGCTCGTTGAGAGCCATAGAAAGAAGTGCTATTGAAATTTGCTCACCTGTAGAAAGCAATAAATCATACTCTCTCTTGGGTGGATTTTTAGAAATCTGTTCAGCAAGTGAAACTAGCTCATCAGTAGTGTCACCCATAGCAGAAACAACTACCACAACATCGTTACCTTTATCTTTTGTCATACCAACTCTTCTTGCTACGTTTTTTATCCTTTCCACATTACCTACAGAAGTGCCACCATACTTCTGAACTATTAGCATTGTTACTCCCTAAACCCGTAGAAATGGTAAATGTCAAAATGCATTCATTTCAACTTAGATATTTAATATCTTTATCCTAACGACTTTTTAACAAAATACAAAAATAAAAAAGTAGCTTTTACCTAAGTGATTGAGCTTTACAGTAGTTATGTTTTGATATTTCTTAATTCGACATATCAAAAAATTACCATATTTTACTTTAGTTCATTTTGGATTTGATTTTTGTTTATAATATAGTAATATGCCAAAAACAACTCTACCAAAATACTTATTTATCACATTAGTTGTGATCCTCGTAGTAATATTTTCGTTAATAGTGTATATTACACTTTTTGACAGTTCAGAAAAACCTTACAAGGAATACATTCTTGTTGTTGAAAAAGGAGATAACCTTCATATAGTAGCTGATAAATTGTACAATGAAGGTATAATAGACAACAAAGACACGTTTCTAATCATATCTAGGATACTTGGTGTTGACAGGAAACTTATTCCCTCAGCATATAAACTAAATTCAAGAATGAGTGTTTTTGATATAGCTGATATTATACTAAATGAGAAAATATACACAATAAAAGTAAGAATCCCAGAAGGGGCAACATCATTTGATATAGATAGAATTCTTTCGGAGACAGGTTTAACAAAAAGAGGAGACATAATTAAGGTGACCAGAGATCAAAATATTCTAAAAAAATACAACGTAAAATTTGACAGACTTGAAGGATTTCTATTTCCTTCAACATATTATATTCCTTTTTATTATAAGGATAAACCAGAAAGGATAGTTGAGATATTTGTAAATACATTCTTCAAGAAAATAGATAGAGATGAATATACTCGTCTTGCTAATAAAGTTGGACTTACATTTGAACAGGCAATTATACTTGCTTCAATAATAGAAAAAGAAGCTGGACGACCCAAGGAAGAAAAATACTTAGTTTCATCAGTGTTTCATAACAGAATGAAGAGAAACATAAGTCTTGGATCTTGTGCTACTGTAATATACGGTCTTATGGATCTTAATATGTGGAGAGATAACAACTTAAAGAAGTGGCATCTTTCACATGATACTCCATATAATACCTATACTAGAAGAGGTTTACCCAAAACGCCAATATCAAATCCTTCTTTAGAATCCATCAGGGCAGCAGTAATGCCTTATAACACAGATTATCTATACTTTGTATCAAGAAATGATGGAACACATATATTCTCGAAAACTTATCAAGAACATCAAAAGTATGTAAATATCTATCAGGTGGAGTACTGGAAATACAAAAGATAGTTACTATTAGATTGAATTAGTAGGAAATTTTACATCTCATCTTAGCCGATCTTATTAATTCTAGAGTTTGCTCATAAAGGTTAATAAATAACCTGTTAAAATAATTTTAGGTATGATATAAGTTTTGGATAAGCCATGTAAAACTTATTAAGATTGTGTATTGTTCATACACGTATAATTGATAAACCGATTTCACAGATATTGAATTAGGTTGATCCATTCAGCGTAAGTTGATAAAGTGATAATTGTTTGAATAGAATTATTAGTAGAATGTTGTTTGAAAGATTGAAGATAAAAGACGTAGAGGTAATAAGGTTTGGTAAATCTCTCACAATATTTGATTTTGATAACATTAATGATGATGAAATAAAAGTTAGCCCTGATGCAAAATCATTGATTATTGACTTATCAAACACTTCAGAGATAGATTCGTTTGGGGTAGGTATATTAGTAAGATTTATGTCTGCTTCGAGAAGTTGTAATAAGAAATTCTCAATAGTTGCTATAGACAACAAGGTTCTCTTCATACTGAAAATAGACAAACTAGATAAAATTGTACCAATATTTCCTACATTGGAAGATGCGATCAATCATCTAAAAGATTAGAGACAAATTCTGATATTCTAGTTATGCTACCCTTACCTTCTATCATTTTCATACCTATTTCTCCTCTCTTTTTTCTTTCTTGGTAGTTGTTGAAGAGGTAAATTATTTCTTGTGATATTTCAGAGATGTTATATCTTTCAAAAAGTTTTAAATTATCACCTAGCATTTTTTTCTGTCTCTCAAACCACTTTTTACTTAAACCAATATCCTTATCGTAAAACATTACATTTGGTTTACCATATCCTGCAGATTGTTCAGTAGCAGTTCCGGAACAACTCAAAACAACATCACTTTGCATTAGCATATCACCAAAAGCATCATAAGATGCTACTATTTCAAGAACATTCTTCTTCAGAACAAATCTACTTTCATATGAATAAATTTCCCATCCGTGTTTGGAAATAACATCCGACAATCGGCTAATCTTAATATTCCTACTAAGTGGACATAAGACGTTGAAAAAGCCAAATTTGTCAAATACACTTTCGACAATATAAAGGAGTTTTGGAATTATCTTGTATACAGATTCTCTACTACCTGGTAGTAGAAGAAGTGTTTTTAAATTAACATCTTTTCTATACTCGATTCCCCTTACGTCAACTGCATCAACCATTGGATTTCCAAAATAAATGGTTTTAACACCCATTTTTGAAAAATACTCGTTAGTAACTCTGTCTCTTGGAATAAAGTAATCGACAGTTTTCTTTATAAAATACCTCTCAAACCAAAAATGAGGTTCAGCAAGTTCAGTTTTGTATATTGAGTTAAATACTATTATAGGTTTGCCTCTTAGGGATATTTTAACAATCGATAGAAGAAATGGATCTCCTATTACTAGTGCTAATTTAATTTCTTTTTGTCTTCTGATTACGTTTATAAATTTAAATAACTCGGGTAGTACTCCATGTTTTAAATCATTTATTAGATTACTCATAGAATCAAAAGGTTTACCGCCGGAGCCAAGATTTTTAGAAGTAAATCCAATCTCTACTCCCTGTTTAACACTAACATCCCCTACAAGGGAAAATATAGCAACTTTTTTATTGTACTTTTCAAATATGGTATTTGCGAGTTTATTTGCAATTACCGTTTCTCCAAAACCATTAGCAAATATACCTATCATTATAAGACCTTAAAGACTATCATAGTTTCATCATCATGCTGTGGAGCACCTGCTACAAATTTGTTTACATCTTCTAAAACTTTTTCGGTTATTTCTTTAGCTGTTAGTTCATGGTTTTTATATACAACATCTTTAAGCCTTTCAAGACCATATAAATCATGGACATCGTTCATAGCTTCGGTAATACCATCTGTATACAATACACCTATATCTCCTTTATCAAGAATGACAAAATCTTGTCCATACTCTACTCCTGGCATTATACCCACGGGCATTCCTTCAGTATCAAGTAACTCAAACTCTTTAGACTTGTTTCTAAAGAGTAGTAATGGGCCATGTCCAGCATTTGAGAAATTAAGTATTTTTCTTTCGGCATCCAAAACACAATAGAATGCAGTAGCATATCTATCCTCAACTATATCTCCACTGAGGGAGTTATTGAGTTGTGATAATACAATATTAGCATCTTTGTCAAGTGAAGCAACTGTCCTAGTTATACTCCTTATCATAACCATTATAAGTGCTGCTGGAATTCCTTTACCAGAAACATCAGCTATTATCATTGCTACCTTATCTGGCCCAAACTTTATGTAATCAAAATAATCTCCACCTACTCCCTTGGCAGGTATTGAAAAACCAAACATGTCTAATTTCTGAGATGATACAAACTTTTTTGGTAGGAGATTCATTTGTATTTCACTTGCAATGTTTATATCTCTTTCAGCTTGTTTCTTTTCAACGATTTCCTTATACATTTCAAACTGTCTAATAGTAATAGCAGCCTGGTCTGCAAGTGTTTCTATAAGCGATAGGTCACTCTGGGTATGAGAAACACCAACTGATTTATTCAGTACTGCTAAAACTCCCATAATATTGTTCTGAACTTCAAGCGGAGTAACAATAACTGACTTTATGTCTATAATTCCTTTGGCAGTTTGTATTACTCTTGGATCCTCTTCAGCATCTTTTATAAATAGAGTTTCGCCTGTACTAGCAGGGAGACCTATGTATGTATCACCAACAGATATCTTAGTGGACTTAAATATCTCAACTATTTGACTTTCTTTTAAAACTACTGATTGGTCTACCTTTATAGGTTTGACAGGAGGGAAAAGCCCTTTAACATATCTAACACTTAGAGTATTACCCGTTGGATCTTTTAGCAAGATTGCTGCTGCCTTGGACGAAGTACCTTCTATGGCAGCATCTACTATCTTTGCCAAAATTTTATCCATTTCTAATTCAACTGATAATGTATCTCCTATCTCTCTCATAAGTTCTATGATTAAGGATTTTTCTTTCTCAAGATCTTGTATCCTAAAGTCCATGTCCATAATATCTGCTCTAAATATCTTATAACCTGTAGCAACAAGAAATATAAAACCTAGTAACTCTATAATGTTATAACCTATTCCTTTTGTTGCATGTATGAAAACAATGGATGAAAAAAGATATAAAACGCTGAATAGAGAAACAGAAATTATATAAGAAACTTTTGATACATAAATGTGTGGTAACATCTGAGCAGTAAAACCATACACTCTGGCAATTGGAACCGAAGCATATATTATAAGACCTATTTTCCAAAAACCAAATATCCACCAACTCCTTAGTATCTGATGTACAAAATCTTGAGTAAAAGCAACTTGGGTATCATTGTTTGATATGTTAAGTAGAACATTAATAGGATTTTTAGTAAACATAAAAACTACCGCTAAAACACCTATTATTGCAACTATATTTGCAACAAAAGTTACAAGATTGACAACATTGCCATTTTTTCTCAACGAACCTATCATGAATAGAAATGGATATGTTACTGAAAGAACGAATATAAGTTCAACCATGTGCCAAATGAAATATCTAATTTCAAAAAGGTTCTCATTGGCAAGTTGCTTTGTTATTTCACCTGTCATTGGATTTCTAAATGTAGAATAAAAAGAACCGTGTATGTTTATAATCAAGTATAGAATCTCTTTTACGAAAAAAATACCGAAAATTATACTAAGTACCATGAATTCCTTGTTTTTGTTTCTCTGAAACTCGAGTACCATAAAGAGCAATAACAACACTGAAATAAACAACTTAGACATCTGAAAGAAGTCTAAACTCATTTCTACCTCCTAAGACACAAATAAAATTATCGTTTAGTTTTAGCAAATATATTAAAAGATTCCAACATAAACCGATATAATTATTAAGTATATAAAATCTACTTTCAATTGTTTTTTCTAATTAAATTTTACGAATGTTTTGGATAAGTTCAAGATTAGGATTTTGTGGAGTAATTGTCTACCAAACAATAGTGATATCTGATAACCCAGAATCTGTTGGGAAAATGTTGAAATTTTGAAAAAATTGTCAAGGTAGTATTTTTTAGCTATAGAGCCGAATGTTTGATTTTATAGAGAGTTTGGAAGAAATAGAGTAAATGGAATTATGCAATTGAGATATTTAGATTCTCCTACTTTCTAGATAGTTTAGATATACTAGGGGTAGGGGAGAGAGATTTGATAATTGGTTGGATGAGTTATGAAAACGAGGTATTTAGAATATTTTTCAACAAAAAATACCAAACTCTTGACCAAACTTCAGAGGGATACATATTGAATTTATCTACATTAGTTTTTTATATTTTTGATATGAAGAAGTTTGTTACGTTTTCTGTTTATAACCAAAAGTATGCTGTTAGTATAGAATATACAGAAGAAGTTATGAGTATGTTGCCTTATCTTGAGATACCACATTCTTATGAGTTTATCGAAGGTATTGTTGATATAAGAGGTGAAATAATTCCTGTAATAAGTCTTAGGAAAAGATTTGGAGTTTCTGAAGAATATGAGAGAAGAAGCTATTTAGTGGTTATTGTAATTGATGGTAAGAAGTATGGTCTAAAAGTAGACTCTGTTGAAGGTGTTATTGATGCAGTTGATACTGAGATCTCATCTTCCCAAGAGTTGGGGGAGATAAGTAGTGAATTCATAACTTCAGTCATAAGGAAAAACACAGAACTTTTTATCGTTATTGATGTTAAAAAACTTGTTGAGATGAAGCAAGCAGCTTAATGTTGCTGATGAATAGGTTCAGTTAGAGGATATTGATATGACTAATAGAGAGAGAATTGAACTCATAAGAAAAGGAAATCAGTTATTTAATGAAGGTAAAATAGAAGATGCTGCTAAAATATTTCTGGTTACAGATTACAAAGATGGCCTCGTAAGAGTAGGAGATCATTACCTTTATCAGGAAAAGAGATTTTTCAAAGCATTTTTTTATTACAAAAAGGCTAATTATTCAAAGAGATTAAATGAGATATATAAAAAATGGGCTGAAATCATACATTTTCTATTAGAAGAAGACAAGAAAATGTCAAACCAAAGCGAAGGTGGTAATACTAATATTACAACCGATGATAATGGTATTGTAAAAAAATATGACTTTCCAAGACTTGATACTCGTTAAGGTTTGTCTAATTAGCAGATTGTTAATGTTGAACCTACGTTAGGTTTAGCTTAGAATAGATAGTTTAGAGTTTATGCGTAATTTTTATAGACTAATTTCTATAATCTTGTATATATCTGCTAATTTGAAACAATCTAAGTGTTACGTACAAAATAGTATAAAGTGGTTAGGCGACGTAGCTCAGCGGTAGAGCAGGGGTTTCATAAGCCCTGTGTCCTGGGTTCGAATCCCAGCGTCGCCAAAATGAAGCCTTCAGAACGATATAACTCTCTTTTAGAAGAAATTGAAAAACTCAAGTCTATTTATGGAATATCATATGATATAGAAGTCGTTGTTGTAACTAAGTATGCGACAGTTGAAGATATACAAGAGCTTCTTTGTAATGCGGCAGTGAAGCATGTAGGAGAAAATAGGGTGCAAGAAGCCGAAAAGAAATTCCAAATTCTTTCTAACAAAAATCTTATCGATGGTGTGAAGAAACATATGTTAGGACCTGTACAAACAAACAAACTTGCCAAGGTAACTAGAATTTTTGATGTTGTACAGTCTGTTGAGGATACAGAGATTCCTAAGGGACTTATCAAGAGGGGTTTTAAAGGTGAGATGTTACTTGAGATCAAGACTAGTTATGAAGAAACTAAACATGGAATTGAAGTTGAAGAAGCAGAAGAGCTATTTCAGAAGCTTTTAGATGAAGGTATATTAGTTTCCGGACTTATGACCATATCTCCTCTTACTGATGATAAGAAAACTATTTCAAAGTCATTCAAGACGCTCAGAGCTTTAAAAGAAAGGATCGAAAGTTCTTTCAAGGTTACTCTTAAATATCTGTCAATGGGGATGACTAATGACTATAAAATAGCAATAGAAGAAGGAAGCAACATGTTAAGAATAGGAAGCTTGATATTTAAATGAAATAACCCCGGGTGGTATTTCCACCTCGGGGCTTGAGGAATGGGAGGGGAATTCGTTGCCCAAAACCTCGGCTTTAAGTATTATCGGTAATGTAAAACTACTTCTAAAGTATGGATATATATTCTCCAAAAGGTATAATAGATATTCTAGAGAAAAACAAACTATACCTTTCATCTAGTAGAGGACAAAATTACTTATTTGATAAGAATGTTGTTAATAAAATAGTAAAGTCTATAAGAGAAAGAATATCAAAGGACAAAACTATCTTGGAAGTAGGTAGTGGAATAGGCTCAATAACAATACCTTTGGCTGCTAATTTCAGTAAAGTTATAACGGTCGAAATAGATAGAGGTATATCAAATGTATTGAAAAACATAGTTGTTTTTTACAATTTCCAAGAAAAAATTGAAATAATAAATGGTGACTTCTTGAAGCTATCTCCCCAAGATATTATTGGGGAGATTAAAGATGTAGTGTTTGTTTCAAACTTACCGTATAATGTTGGTGGTGAAATATTGAAAAAAGTATTCTATGAGTATCCTATAAAAGATATTTTTGTTATGGTTCAAAAAGAGTTTTTTGAAAGATTAACAGCAAAATCGAGTAATGAAAATTACTCTTTTTTGTCGGTAATTACTCAGTTGAACTCCGAAATTATTGAAAAGCTTTTTAGTGTAGGTAGAGGTAGTTTTTTCCCATCACCGTCTGTTGATTCTGTTTTGGTTTATATAAGAAAAAAGAACTTTTTATTAGCGCAGGATTCAGTAGATTTTATCAAGTTGCTTTTTGCTAATAGAAGGAAAAATATTCTCAACTCAATTCGGATTGCAACAAATTTGGAGAGAGATTTAATAGAAGAGATTCTCTCAAAATTTAGAATACCCAAATATATCAGAATAGAAGATTTATCTCCTAAAGATATATATGAGTTATCAAAAAGTTTGATAGATTTAAAAAGGGGGTATAATACCCCTTAAATTTAATATCCTAGCGATAACGAGAATATGTATCTAGTATCTGGATCTTGTCCTGCATATACGCCTAATTCTTCGGTGTATCCAGCAAACGTTAACTCAGCAAATAAAAGTTTTAGGCTAGTACTAAATGAAGGATATCCTTGATTTAGTCCTAATCCTAGTTTTAGCACTATTAAGTCACTGATATTTAATACTTCGCTATGGATTCCTATATGTATTCTCTTGAAGAAATCTTTGTCCCTTCTTACGAAGAAGATATCGTGAAAATCAAGTGCCACATAATTTTTTCTTAGAGAAATAGGACTAAGTAGTACATCAAACAAATCAAAGAAATAGGATATCCCAATATTCAAAGTAGTTGGAGTTAATAACTCTTGGTTTACTACTATTCCTCCTATATCCTTAATGGATAACCCTATGTTTACTCTTCCCTTATCACCTTTCTCTCCATCTGTTACTATCTTATATAAGAATCCTATATCAGAAGAGATTCTTGGTCTGAGTAAATTAGATAGTATAGTTTCTCCCGAAATATCTATGTCTTTATTTATAAAGTTTTCTATACCAAAATTCTTGATCAATCCTCCTGCTAAGTAGAGTTTGAAGTTGACTCCCACTGTTAGTTGTCTTAGGTATTTATCAATTTCATTATCACCTGTTGATATGCTTTTGAAAGAATATGCACTACCCAAGTATGCACTAAATACAGTAGTTGCTCTTAAGTCTAAAAATCCTGCTGTTGATAATGGGTTATGAAATTCCAAAAAAGGAGTAATGCTCAAATTTATTAATCCTATTCCTAGAGTAAGGTCGAATATTGGTATATTGAGTCCCACAAGTCCCAATCCTATACCAAAGTTGATTGGTTTTCCTACTTGATCTATAGCAAATGCTATTATTTTATTGTTGTCTGCTCCTAGTACATTACCTAAATCTCTTAGAACATTCAGCGAATGTGAATTTAACATGAGAGTAGTAGAAGCTACTTTTATACCGAACTTAGATTCAGCTAGTGAAGGATTGAATAAGAAAGAATCGATACCTAAATTATCTATAGAATTTACTGCTTTGCCTATACCGTAGGAATATGGAGAAACATAGTAATAGATATGCTCATAATTGTTTATAGCTGGAAATACATTTACCGATACTATGACTAGAAGTCCGAAAATAATTGATCTTTTTATCATATAAACCTCCCTATAAATTACTTATCATATTACTTAAGAATTGTACTACTAAATTGGAAACTTCGGTATCATCTATATTCCCATCGTTATTACTATCCAAAGAAGAGAATATATTAGAAACACTACTAAAATCTATATTCCCAACCATACCCGAAATTCCTACTAACAAGCTTGTTGTACCTGTACCTATAAGTTTTGATATAGAGTAGGTATTACCTGCTCTATCTGTTCCGACTATTCTATACAAGTTTGTTATATTATTAACAGGATTCAAAAGCCAATATAATAAAATACTAAGCTCATTCTCTGATATGCCATCTTGAGTGTTTATAGCATTAGTATTAGCGTAATCTGCTAATATCATTATACCTAACATTGCTTGTGCTAAACCTCCTAACAATAGAACGACTGATTTGGTAAATTCAGATATCCCTTCTTGTTTAAGTCTGGTAAGTCCCCAAGACAATTCGAGTACATAATTTATATCACCTTTATCAATCCAACCTAGTAATAGGCTTTGATTATTACCACTATTTCCACCTGCTATGTTGGTTAGAATCTTAAGATCGAACCCCATTGCACCTAATGCGGCTACCACATGATCTTGTGCAGGATATTTATCAGCATTACTTAAAAATTCAGCATATCTTCCTTGATCTATTAGATTCCTTGATTGATATAGATTTGCTTCCCCATAATCTTTAGAAGCAAGTGGGGAAAAGAAATTGATTCCGCATGATGAAACTAACAGAATTGTAAAAAACGCAGTGAGTACTATGTAAAATCTCATAAAATCCTCCTCGAAAATTTATAAGAATAATATAATTTACATGCCTTACAAATTCAAGATCCTCCGGTATTTTGTAAAGTGCATAGAATCACATCTTGTGCATACTAGTTTACCAAAGCATTTTTTGTGGATTTAAAACGAATAGACTTGATTCTATCTTAGAATGTGAAAAGATTGATTGAAATAAACCTCTTCGTAGATAATTAGAATGATATGAAGAGATTAGTTGTTGTGGTATTTTCTGTTAGTCTGGTTTTGTTTTCCTGTACTCCGCCAAAGAAGGAAGAAATTAGGTATATATATGACTATAAGGAAGGTTTTGTATATCGCTATTTGCTAACAATAGATGGTAATGGAGTATTGTCTTATTTTTTACTATCATTTTCAGGTAGGATAGTTTTGACTGCTAATGTTAATGTGTTCGTTCAGAAAGATGCTAGAGGTAAATTGTTTAACATGGTGATAGACAATATTGCTTTTAAATCTTCGTTTGGAATTGATAGGGATGTCAATAACATGATATCTCGAACAAACTTGGTTATAACATTTCGTATGGATGAGTATGGCCAGAAATCCACTCAAGATAGTAATCAACTTTTGGAAACTTTGCTAGATATTATTATACCTCTACTTCCCGAAGTAGATACTACTAACGAAATAAGTTATAAGGTTTTTAATTTTACGTTAGGAGACGTTGACGTTAGAAGTGAAATAAGCAATATAACTATTCTACGTCCTTTTACTAGTAAAGATTTTTATGTTGATAGCTATGTTTTGATAAATGCTCTTGAACTAAAGAATTCAGATATTGTAGTTGCTAAAATTAAGATAACAAATAATTCAAGGATTGAAAATAATATAGTAGTAGAAAATAACTCGCTAATTGACTCAAAAACTACAATACCCATATACACGGGTACTGCAACGAGAGTTGTAGGATTCAAGGGAGAACTTAATTTATTGCTAAAGCTAGACAAAGTTATGTAATTTCGGGGCGCCCGGACTTGAACCGGGGACCTCATGCTCCCAAGGCATGCGCTCTAACCATCTGAGCTACGCCCCGGAAAATCAATTGCTCATTACTTTCTTCAAGTCTACATGTTTTGATACAAAGTGATAAAGCCTAGACTTTAGTCTTGCGACCTTGTTTTTCTTGAAAACATTTTTAGTATAAGTTTTATCAACTAGAGATTGGTACTGTATAAGCATTTTCTTTAATTCAGAAGTATTTATCTTACCCGATAGTACATATTTTACTATTGATTTCTTTAACTTCTTTACGTTTTCTTTCCAAGCTTTATTTCTCAAATACCTTTTCTTACTTTGTCTAGCTCTTTTCTCATTTGACTTTATGTTTGCCATTACAAGAGTACCTCCAAACTTTGGAGGTAATTCTAAAAAAATTAATACTATCTTATCAAGTTAGATAGAAGATGTTCAAAAAATGTATGTAATGCTTATGAATAATTTTTTTAAAGTGTAATAAAAGCACCAAAAACAAAAAAAATTTTTACCTCTATCTTCCTCGAACATTACAAAATCTGGTATACCTATTACCTTTAAACTCCTAGTCATTTCCACATCCTTCACTTCTACCTATCTTACAAAGATTTTTTTGAAATTACCTACAACCTACTCAACTTAATATTGATACCTGTAATTCCTAAAATTCTTCTTAAACTCCTTCCTCAAAGAATACTTGATCTTGTTTTTTACACTATCTCTAACAGTATATACTATTCTCCTATACTCCTTAATAAACTTCAATAACTTAACACTCTTTTTATATAGACTATGACTACACACTCACTTATATCTACTCCTTTCCGGAACCTTCTCAACAAGATCACTACTATCCAAAATCATTTTCATCTCATTAGGTTATAATACCCTTGTCAAACGTCCTACAACCATCCTAATCTCTCTGTTTGAGTTCTTCCCCATCTAATCTTCTACTCTCACATTTCACATTATAACCTCATTTACAACACTTGTCTCATCTAACAGTACTCTTGCAAGTTCGTATCTCCATTCCTAGCTTTACCTTCCTTTGGGAGAGCTTAGGCATCTTCAAATTATTTTGCCTCCTTGATGATCTTGTGCGAAACACTAAGTAGAAGTACTTTTGGTAAAATTGATGTATATCTTTCCCGTTTGTTATTTTCTGCCTATATTTTACAAGGCAATAATAGCTTCTTAAACGTTAATTCTTAACAAACTCTAATATAAATTTTCAGTTAAGTTTGGTGGAAATATAAGTACTATTTCATTTACCATAATGAGAAAATTTTGGAGGTCAGAGATGTTTAAATCTTATGCCTATGGTTTTCCAAGGATAGGTAGAAATAGAGAATTCAAGAGATCCGTTGAAGCATATTGGGCTGGTAAAATAGACGACGAAACTCTTTCAAAGGAGTTAGATAATATCCAAAGTGATATGATATCAAACTACAAAACTGACTTTTATCCTGTGGGTGAAATAACTGGATATGATAACATACTTGATGCTTCCATAATGGTTGGAATTTATAAAAAGCATAGTTCTTGGAAAGAGTACTATGACCTTGTGAGGGGTAAGAATGCTCTTGAAATAACTAAATGGTTTAATACTAACTACCATTATGTAGTACCTTATATTGATGATAAGACTCAATTTTCTCTTGTTTGGAACAAACCTTTAGAAGAGTACAACAAAAATTCGTCCACTGGTGCTATACCATTTTTAGTAGGCCCTTTTACGTTGCTAAAACTATCAAAAGGTGCTAAAAACTTGTTGAGGTTCTATGACGGTGTTTTAAGTGCTTATGAAGCTATTATATCAGAACTTGCGGTCAAGAATGTTAGTTTTATACATATGGACGAACCAGCACTTGTATTAGAGTTGAATGATTTAGAGAAGGAGTTTGTGAAGAAATTTTATTCAAAAATTTCGAGTATACACAGAATTGTAGTTATTACCTACTACGATGATATTGAAGAGGAGACTCTAAAATGTCTTTTGGAGACATCTGTATATGGTATTGGTATTGATTTTACTAGTAATACTGACAGGAGTTTGAGAGCTTTGGGAAAACTCAAACAGAGTTTAAGGGATAAAGTTTTAATTGCTGGAGTTGTTAGTGGTAGGAATGTATGGAAAGAGAGTATTGAAAAAGTTTCTGAATTTATACAAAAAAGTGTATTGACTTTAGGTGCTAAGGAAGTATGGGTTTCTAATGGTGCTCCTCTTTACCATTTGCCATATACTGTTGAAGTTGAGAACAAATTACATCCTTCCATAAAGGAAAGGCTTGCATTTGCTAAGGAGAAAGTTGAAGAGATAAACTACATAAGGGATTATATTAATGGTAATAGAGAAGTTGTTAGATGGAACGAGTATAGATTTGATAATTCTTGGTGGTTTAATTCTGAAGTTCAAAGAAGAGTTAGAGATTTGAAAGAAGAGGATTTTAAAAGATCAAAGCCTTACAGAGAAAGAGTGAAAATTCAATCTAGTTGGCTTAAGTTGCCAAAGTTTCCAACAACTACAATAGGTAGCTTTCCTCAAACTGAAGAAGTTAGGCAGATGAGATTGAAATATAAGAAAGGAGAGATATCGAGACATGAATATGATGATTTTATAAAAAAGAAGATTGAAGAAGCTATCAAAATACAAGAGGATATAGGTCTTGATGTTTTAGTTCACGGTGAGTTTGAAAGAAGTGATATGGTTGAATATTTTGCTGAAAAGCTCAAAGGGATTACTACAACTGAAAATGGGTGGGTTTTGTCTTATGGTACTAGAGTTTATAGAGCGCCTATAATATATGGAGATGTCTACAGAGATGTAAATTTGGTTGTTGACGAAATTGTTTATGCTCAAAGTCTGACTAAAAAACCTGTCAAGGCTATAATAACAGGACCTGTTACTATACTTGCATGGAGTTATGGTAGGACTGACGTTCCAGAAAGTGAAGTTGCGTACCAGATAGCACTAGCTATACTGAATGAAGTTAAAGAGCTAGAAAACAACAATATAAAGATAATACAAATAGATGAACCAGCTTTTAGAGAGAAAGCACCAATAAAAAGGAGAGATTGGCAAAAGTATTTTGATTGGTCAATAAAAGCATTTAGATTAGCATCTAAGGCCTCACCCGAGGTTCAATTACATACTCATATGTGTTATTCAGAATTTGGTGAAATTATTGATAAGATTTATGAACTTGATGCCGATGTCATAAGTATTGAAGCGACTAGAAGTGGTGGAGATATACTAGAATCATTTGAAAAATTTAAATACGATCATCAAATAGGATTAGGTGTGTATGATGTTCATTCACCAGAGATACCTCAACCTGATGAGATGAGAAAAATTGTTGATAGATCACTTAAAGTCATCAATCCAAATAATTTCTGGATAAATCCTGATTGTGGACTCAAGACGAGAAAATGGGATGAAGTTATACCTTCTCTCAAGAATATGGTTAGACTAGCTAATGAAATGAGGGGAAAATAGAATAGTGTAGATACCGTATTTATGATACTCCAAAAGGTCTATATCAAAATTTAACTAACAATTACATACATCTAGAGAATATATTTTAGGTTCCTAGTGATTTCAGAAGCTAGAATATGCTCAGACGATATTTCTTACTAATTGGGAGTAGTGGAATTATTTGTTGATGAATCCCTTGAATTAGATTTAGTAGAGTTCGTTTTCATTAGGATAATCTCTTTCTTCTATTACTTTGAATTCATTATCTGTTAGAGATTTTGCTTCTGATTTATCTTGGTTTGATTTTACATAATCGTTATATATTTTAAAAAGGTCTTCTTTGTGAGGTCTTACTTTTGATAAAGGGCATTTGAGGTATTCTTTATAGTCTTCGTCGCAGTATCCTAGTCTGTATTCTCCACACTTGGGCTGAAGAAATTTACCGAGTTCAGGTATTGCTTTTATTACTTCACTACGCATTTTAGCAACAAGTTGTCTTATTTCCCACTGTGCTCTTGTACATAATCTTAGGTCTGCTATGTGCTGTAGTTCTCTAAAGTTTACTAGTATATGAAAATTAGTTGGTGTAGCATTAGGTAACACAAACCTAGCGTCTTCTGCTGGTATTCCTTTCTGAAGAGCATATTGGTAGAATTTGGTTATTTCTCTCATTACATCTTGATATTTTTCATAAATTTCTGGGTTTGACTTTATTGTTTTTGGAGTTATAAACTCTAGTTTATCTTCTTTGTATTTTACGTATCTCTGAGACTGTTGTTCGAAACTTATACCTATATGATGTCTTACGAGTTGGTGTGAACAGCTTCTTGATATTCCTGCGACAGCAAACCAAAAGACTATCTGTTCAAGTGGAGAAGAATGTCCCGTTTTTAATCTTTCTTCAATGAAAGAAACTATCTTCTCTTTAGGTATAGCACCAATTGTAATATCGTTCCAAATTTCTATAGGAGTTTTTTGAGAATAACAGGTTCTGAAAGAAGCATATAATTTCTCAAGTGGTAAAGCAGAGTAATCTATAAGTTTTACTTCCATTATATTCCTCCAATGTTGTTATGCGGATTTTGCCTTTTTTTGTTTTTCTTCATGGAATACGAGTTTTGGATGTTTAAGTTTGGCTACAACTTCTTTATCAATTATGCACTCTTTGACGCCTTCCATAGATGGTATTTCAAACATTACATTAAGCATTATGTCTTCTATTATACTTCTTAAACCTCTGGCACCGGTTTTTCTGACTTTTGCAAGTTTCACTATTTCTTCAAGAGCATCATCTGTGAAAATTAAATCGACTCCTTCATATTCGAAAAGTTTTTGATACTGTTTTATTATAGCATTTTTGGGTTCAACTAATATTCTTTTGAGTTCTTCATCTGTTAATTCGTTAAATATTGCTATAACTGGAGTTCTACCTATAAATTCAGGTATCATGCCAAACTTTATAAGATCCTCTGGAAGTACTTGGCTGAGTATATTATCGCTTTCTATCTCTTTTTTTCCTTCACCAATAAAGCCTATTTTGTGTTTTCCTAATCTTCTTCTTATTATGTCTTCAAGTCCTACAAAAGCTCCCCCAACTATGAAAAGTATATTTCTGGTGTCGATATATATTACTTTCTGGTTTGGATGTTTTCTGCCACCCTGGGGGGGTACTGATGCTATGGTTCCTTCCATTAATTTTAGTAACGCTTGTTGTACTCCTTCGCCTGAAACATCCCTTGTTATTGAAGGACTTTCGCTTTTTCTAGATATTTTGTCAATTTCATCGATATAGACTATACCCATTTGTGCTTTTTGAATTGCTTCATCTGTTATTTCACCATTTCCTGCGTTGAGTATTAGTCTCAGAAGTACATTCTCAACGTCATCTCCTACGTATCCAGCTTCAGTTAGTGTTGTAGCATCTGCTATAGCAAAAGGAACATCAAGTATTTTAGCTAGCGTTCTCGCCATATATGTTTTACCACTACCAGTAGGACCTATCATCATTATGTTACTTTTTTCTATTTCTACATCTCCTCCAAAGCCTATTTCTTCGGATATAAGCCTCTTATAGTGATTGTAGACGGCAACAGATAATATCTTCTTTGCATGATCTTGTCCTATTATATATTGGTCTAATATTTTCTTTATTTCAGCCGGTTTAATAGATCTTTTTATTATCTTCGTGGGTGTGACTGTTTTGTTTTCGTTTTCGAGTATAAAATTACATACTTTTACACATTCTTCACAAATGTTAGCATTTTCTCCCTTTATTATTCTGATATTTTCAGAAGCTTTACCACAAAATGAACAGGTTAGTATCTCATCATTTTTAGAACTTTTTGGCATTTTGACACTCCTTGTTTGATAAATTATAAGCAAAGATCTAATATAATTCAATTTAAGTAACTTACAAAGATCTGAAAATTGTGTTTTTAACATAATAAGCTACAGCAATTTTTAAGTATCTAAAACCTTTGTTTGGGGAATCTAGATTATTACTTTAGGTTGTACTTTTTCTTTTGTATAAGCTCCAAAATTTTAATTTGATGGGAAATTTGTTTTAAGTATAACATTTAAACATGATATTACTTTCGTTAAGCTTGTTAATGTCATTATTTTATGCCGGTATAGGGTTTTATATCCTGAAAACTTTTAGGTCGTTTAAAGGTATAACTAACAATATATTGTTATTCGTAAGATATTACTACTTACTATCGCTGGTTATCGTTGCTGTTTCCTATATTCCATTGGGTATTTCAAAATACTTTCTTATTGTATGGTTTGCTATTGTTACACTTATGGCAAATGTTTTACAAAGTGCAAACATACGAAAGTTTGATATTATATTAGTGTTAATTTTCATTATAGTTGGTTTGATTGATACTATATCTGGAATAAATATGTTGTTTTTCTTAGGTGCTATTTATATAGCTTTGTATACTATTTTTTATTCTGTAAGCTCCGAGTATAGAAACGAATTCAAGAGAATTGTAGTTACCTTGTCTATATTTAGTACGTTAGGTGTTTTACTGGTAAGTGTAGTTGATATAATGTCAGTTAGAGATATAACATCGATATATACGTTTATAGTCGTATTGATTTTAGTGTTTTCATCTATAATGTCATATATATTAATATTGTCGTTTTACTCTAAAGAAGTAGACAATATAAATAATGATATAACAAGAGTTTTGCTAGAAAAAGAGAATAAAATAAGTAAGATGGTAGAAAAGTTTGAAGTATTAAAAGAAAGATTTAACACGTGTAGTGCTGATCTAGAAATAAGTAGAGATAAGATTGAGAGAGCAAAATTGGATGATATTGTTAGAGATATTTCTATGTCAATAAATGAAATGGGGCCTTTGGTTGAGTTTACTCAGAAAGTAATATTGGATTATAAAGACAAGATAAACAGGTTATTCGAAAATGTGCCATCTCTTTCTAGAGAGTTTACTAATAACCTTTCTGAAATTAATAACATAAAACAATTGATTGGTGAGATAAACACTAACATAATGTCTCTAGTTAAATTGTCTCTTGATAGTGAGAGGTCTGTAATGGGGGTATCAAAGTCAATAAAGGAGCTAAGAGCAAGTGCAAAGAACCTTTCTGAAAATCTCAAAGTATTTAGCGACATATCAGATCAGTCCTCAATACTATCTATAAATATAAGTGTTGAGGCATCAAAACTTGGTAGTAAGGGAACGTCTTTTTCAAAACTTTCCCAGCAGGCTAAAAAGTTTTCCGATGTAATATCAACTAATGTTAATTCAATTAAGAATTTTATCAAAGAACTAGATAGTAAGGCAGAATTTAGCGAGTATATGATAAAAACATTAGTTATGTCTTTTATAGAAATAGAAACTAGCCTTAAAAATATATCGAAAACTACTACTACTATACTTGAAAGATTTGAGTTAATTTTAAACATAGCGGAAAATATGTCAAGGAGTTTAGAAGAAGTCAATAAAATGGTTTATATTATGCCTGAATTCTCAAGCGAGGTGAATAAAAGACTTGATGATATATACCTAAACTATAAGAAACTTAAGAAGTACTATGAAGACATAGTGATAGCAATATCATCAACTAGAAGTTCTATAAAAAACATAATTGAGAACGTCAGCAATACAATATCCTATATAACAAGTATCTATCAATGATTTTGTATAGATTATTTAAAGTTTATAGACTAATAATCTTAATTGATGTAATCTTTGGAGATGTTGATGAGTTTTGTCTTCTATGTGATTAGAAAGTGTTTAGAGTTGTTGAAATATTGTTTTTCAAGTAAAAAGTTCATTATAATTACGAAACTAAGGGAGGTATATCCATATGAAGGGGATATGGATCATAATTTTTTCTATCATAATAATATTAATAGGTACTCTTTCATTTGCAGCTTCGTTTGGAGCATATACTGAGGTCTCTGATGGAATATCTATAGGGCCCTCTTTTGATATTACTTTCAATACTCTTAGTGCTACAGTGGATTTTATGGGTGCTATAGGTGTATTAAAGGGAGTTGATTTCCAGTTTAGCTTTTCAAAAGTATTAATTCAAGAGAATCAATTAGAGTGGTTAGGGCTTTCGATGATGCCTAGATATGACTTAGGAGGACTAGAAATACTGAAGTATAATATTCTAAGTTTATTTTTGGGGTATAGCGGTGAATTCAATTTAGGTATTGGGTATCATACAGGATTGGGTTTACTTAGGGATGTACTTGATGTTGAAGTTAACTTAGGAGTGGATATTCTACCTTCACCAGGTATTAATGGAATAATTGCTCCTGTGTTATGGTTGCAGGAAATAGTACGATTACCCTTATCTTTGTATTTTGAAACTGATTTGTACTGTGATTTAAGTAACCTTTCTTATAATTTTATAGTGGGATTTTCGGTAGTGCCTATCGACAATCTGGAACTCAATTTAGGTTATGCATTGTCGGGGAGTATAGTGGGATACATTATGTTTAGTTTCTAAAAATAACTTTTATTGAAAAGGGTGTTTATAACACCCTTAAAAACTTTTACATGTTTTATTTCTTTGCTTTTTTCAGAGTCTTAAATGTAGTGATCTATATAGTTTTCAGTTGATACCAATGCCAGGAATATTTTTGTTTGAAATTCTTGAATTTGGAAGTAGTGTTTGATTATTATTTCTGTTTGTGGGGGAGCTATGGAAAGAGTTAAGATATGGAAACCCTCAGATGAAGAGATAAGAAGAGCTAGTGAGTGGCCAATATGGGAGAAGGGGCCTAGTACATTCGATTGGTTTTATGATGAAGATGAACAATTTTATCTAGTTGAAGGAGAAGTTGAAGTAGAATTATCTAACGGAGATAAAGTTAGGTTTTCGGCAGGTGATATGGTAAAGTTTAAGTCTGGTACTGAATGTAAATGGAACATAATTAAAAAAGTAAGAAAACACTACAAAATTGGCTAGAGTGAATGATAGATGTATTATCTTATAAGGATAAGCTTATGAATGAGTTGATATGCATAAATAAGTTTTTGTAACTATTGCGATTCGATATTTTGTTAGTTGAGAGTATGGTTTTGGATATTTTAATTGTGATATTTAGTAAAGATATGGGTACTTTGAGTTTCTAAGTAACGTGGTTTTTGAATAGGAGGTTGTATGATTATATCTGATTATGCTAGGGAAATAGGTATTAAGTCAAAAGAGGCTTTTAGAGTTATTTCTAAAGCTACCACCAAACAAAAAAACTATGTTCTTTCATTAATTTCGAAAAGTATCTCTGAGAATGAAGACTTTCTTATACAAGAAAATAAAAAAGATGTAGAGTTTACAAGAAGTAAAGGAAGACCTGAATCTCTTGTCGATAGAGTTGTGTTGAATGAAAAAAGAATAAACTCTATTGTAGAAGCAATAAATACTATAATACTACTTGACGATCCAGTTGGTAAAATTGTTTATAGCTCGAGGAGACCTAATGGGATGATAGTAAGTAAAGTTAGAGTACCTATAGGCACTATATTGATGATCTACGAAGCGAGACCTAATGTAACTGTTGATGCTGCGACTCTTATAATCAAAAGTGGTAATTCTGGTATATTGAGAGGTGGTAGTGAATCATATAATACAAATATTGCTCTTTCGAATTTGATATCATTTTCTCTTGAGAAGGCAGATTTACCTAAAGACGTTATACAGTATGTTGATAAAAGGGAGCATGAAGTTGTGGATGAATTTCTAAAATTGGATGAATATATAGATGTAGTAATACCTAGAGGTAGTGAAGGATTGATAAAGAGTGTTGTTGAAAAAGCTAAGATGCCCGTTTTGAGACAGGAAAAAGGTGTCTGTCACGTATATGTTGATAAAAGTGCTGACAAGGGAATGGCTGAAAGAATAGTTGTTAACTCCAAAGCGCAGAGGCCTTCGGTATGCAATGCGGCAGAAACATTGTTGATACATAAAGAGTATCCTTACAAAAGAGAGTTATTGGAAGCTCTTGTGAAAGCGAACGTTAAACTTAAAGGATGTGAAGAGTCTAGAAAAATTATGGATATGGATATTGCTACTGAAGATGATTATTATGTGGAATATCTAGATTATATTATGAATGTTAAAATAGTTGGGAATACTGAAGAAGCTATAAGGCATATAAGAAAGTATAGTTCTGGTCATACTGAAGCAATTGTAACTCGAGATTATTTTGAGGCTAATAAATTTGTATCAGAAGTAGATTCTTCTACTGTTATGGTAAATGCATCTACCAGGTTTACAGATGGTGGAGAGTTTGGTTTAGGTGCAGAGATAGGAATAAGTACTCACAAGTTTCATGCTAGAGGGCCTATGGGATTGCTTGAGTTGACAACTGATAAATGGATAGTTTACGGTGAAGGGCAGATAAGAGAATAGTTTAGTTTTCAGATATTTGTTTAAGTGCTCTTTCCCTAATATCTTTTATAAATTTCTGTAACTCTTCTACCAAAGGTTTAAGCTCATAAGACATTAGATCACTTACAGATACATAGTCTTTGTTTTGAATACTGTTTATTATCTCTTCTATAATCGATGTTATGTTTTCGAATCTAGAAAAGTTAAAGGTTTCTTTATTTTGAGAGAAAATTCTGCTGTTTGAGTTGGAAATAATGTATCTCAAGAATTCTATTAGCTCTAGAAAAGTTTCCGAAAATTCGTCTATATCTTGTAATGCTTCTACTTCCTTACCAAGCTGGAGTTTTAACGGAATGTCATCAAGAAGTCTTAACATATTTGATAGATCGTTGTCGATGCTAGTATCGAAAAATACATTACCTTCCTCAGATATTTTTTCAAGAACACCCATTATGTCTTTTAAAAGTATTTCTAGTTCGTTTATTTTGTTTTGGAATTCTTGTTTTCTAGCGGGATTTGAGAAGTCATTATATGTGAAAGACGATATAAACCTAACTATTTCATCTCTTTTGGTTATATACTCTGATTTTGGAGAAAATATGAAAAGTGTATTTATAGGCGTTGTTAGGACATCGCTTATCCAGGATTTAGCTTGATCAAATGTTGCGAAATCGAGATTATTTTTCTCAATAACATTTTTTAGCGATTTTATGTATAGTTGTAGTGAATATATAAGAGCACTTGAAATTTCAAAGTAAGAAGCGGTTTCTATTTCAAGATTATCTACATCATCAATTACTATTTCTTGTAAAGTAGGATCGTCTATGCTAAACACTTTACCATCGACTTTAATTTCTGTTATTGAATGCCCATAATTGTTGACTATTTCGAAGATACTGTCGATTATATCTTTTATTGTTTTTTCGTTTTCTATTTTATAGTCAACTTTGTTGCCCATTATGTATATGTCCATTAACTCTCCTCTCATAGTATATTATATCGTATTAGTATACATTTTTTTCAATTTTTTTTCTGTTATAGATGTACAATGTTTAATTGTTTAGTATTGTTGATTTTTATTTTTTTAGAGTTGTGTTATATGAATTTCCGACGTAATTTATTTGGATATTTGGATATCATTGGAAAAATTTTAGTTAGAGTTTTCCGTACATTTGGGGACGGTTTTATGTTGTAAGTAAAAGTATTTGTTTTTTATGATATAGCGATAATTGCCTTGTGTTTGAGTTTTTTCTCGTATAAGGAGTGCCTTTACGTATGGATAGAAGACCTATAGGTGTTTTTGATTCAGGTGTAGGTGGCTTAACAGTTCTAAATCAAATAAGAAGGCTTCTTCCTAGAGAGTCTATAATTTATCTAGGAGATACTAAGCATTTACCATATGGTGATAAATCAGAAGAAGCTATTATCAGATTTTCAATTCAAAATTCTAAGTTTCTAGTGAGTAAAAATGTTAAAGCAATAGTCATTGCTTGTAATTCAGCATCTTCAGTTGCTGTACCAGCTTTGAAGCAAATGTTTGATTTACCAATAATTGATGTTATAGAACCTACTGTTGAATTTGTAGCAAATAATCCACCAAGTAGTATCCTTATAATAGGTACAATTAGAACCGTAAAGTCAGGTGTTTTTGCGTCAAAAGTATCTTCTGTTGATAAAGGTATAAAGGTTTTTAGTAAAGCATGTCCTTTGTTTGTACCTTTGGTAGAAGAAGGTGCTTTTATCGATAAGAATTCTTATATTTACCTTTCTCTTGAGAATGCCATAAAACACTACCTGAGTGAATTTAAGGGTAAGATTGATAGCCTAATCATGGGATGTACTCATTATCCACTTATAGAAAGAGAGATAAATGAGTTTATGGGTAATATTAATATGATAGATCCTGGAAGATGTGCCGCTATGAAACTAAAGGGAGTTTTAGAAAGTATGAATTTGTTATCAGATGGAATTGGGAGGTTTGAAGAATTTTTTGTTACGGACTTGTCTGAAAGAACGAAACAGGTTTCAGAAATAATACTTGGCAACAATATAAATATTGAAGAAGTTCATATATCTGAGTTATAATCTATTTCTCGATTTCTTCAAGGGATGTATCTTCTATTTGTCTCTTTTCTGATTTTATTTCAAATCCGTTTTCAATACCTTTTATTAGTTCTTCGATATTGTCTGAGGTATCTTTAGATTTTGCTACTATTTCTGGGATTGCGTTAGTACCTGATGTTTTTAGTAGTTCTAATGCTTTTCGTATGTTATCAGATTCTTCACCATTTGGTGCTAACCTTAGGTAATCTTCCCATAGAGATATAGTAGTGTCAACATCTAGCAACATAATAGAGGACATTCCTCCAAACCAGTAGGTTTTTGGAAATTTAGGGTTCTTATCTCTGACTGAAATAAAGTGCTTAACGGAATTACTGAAATCCCCGCTTACGTAGTATAGATAAGCTAAGTTAAACTCAAAGATCCAGTCTCTAGAACTAAACATCGTTCCTGTTTTGAATATCTCAAGAGCCTTTTTATAGTCTTTAGTTGCTAAATAAGAGTTTCCAAGCATTAGTATTATTTCGTCGTTTGTTATTGATTTGTAAGCACGTTCTAAGAATACTTTGGCCATCTCAAAATTACCTGAGTAATAATGGTTTCTTCCTTTATCTAAAAGTTCATTACTAAATGCATTTAAACTCAGGTATACCAATAATAAGATGAATATTACTCTCATACATTAATTATACGGAACAAATCAAATTTTTTCAAAACAAACCACAGATGGTTAGGTGGTAATAGGTATTGTTAAAACTGTATAGTATTCAAAAAGTGCTTTTACTCGATTTTTATAACTTATTAGTATTTTAAAAAGTATTATTCATAAACATCTTAATATTTAAGATGTAAGAAACAACCGTAATTAGAAAAGTGTTTTTTTGAAACGTCATCTTTTTTTCATTGAATATAATTATTACGTATGTTAAAGCTAAAAGTATTGTTTTTAGAAATTGTTATGATAATCTTAAGCACTTATGCTTTTTCTTATTTGGAAAGAAAATATGAAATTTTGTTATCAGTATCGACAAACAGATATTTATATACTGATTTAAAGTATAAGAGTGAAACAATATATTCAGATATTTTTTATAAACACAATGAAGTTTTTTCATTTGGTTTAGAGTTTGTAGGAACTTTTGGCATTCCAGTATACACCTATACTGGTTATATACAGGAGTATATTTCTTCAGGAAAGATTTTGCTATATTCAAACTTGCTTAACTATAGGCTTCTGGATCTTGCTAGGATAGGAATTATGACTAAGTTGTCTTTTAACTATATTCTAGATTATAAGGATGTGATATTTTTATTGGAACCATACTCGGTTGGAGATATTCTAAAGGATGTGAGGTATATAATTTCTCTTAAAGACATTGGTTTTGGAGTGTATTCAACTGATTTTATTCCTTTTAGATTCACTATGAATACTTTTACTATTTTGGGCGGATTATTGATTTACTGGGGTAATTTTATTTTTTACCCTATTACATTTCTAGATGTTGATGTTAATAGTTTTTGGTTTGTGCCGTACTTGAGTTTTTTGGTTTCTTATAGAGTAGACAAAAATTTTGAAATGGGGATTGGTAACACTTTTAGGGTTGGTAACTATCTTAACTTAAGATTTTTTTCGAAGATTGATTTCGAAAAGATTATGTTTGATGGATATGCTGAATTTGGAATCGTTAATGGCGTTAGTGTGGGAATTAGATTAATTTCTGAAATGTAAATTAGATTTTCAAAATTTCTATAACGTTAGTTGGTAGTTCATCGATAAATCTAGATGGTGAAGAAATCAAACTTCTTGATCCGCTTAACCTTGTATTTATGTTAGATGTTATTATGAGTATGTTTTTGGCTCTTGTTATTCCTACATAGAAAAGCCTTCTTTCTTCATCAAGGAGTGATTGGTTGTGTATGTTTTTTAAGTGAGGTATTATACCATCTACAGCACCAAATATAAATACTATTGGAAATTCGAGTCCTTTAGATACGTGTAATGTCATGAGTGATACATAGTTTTTGGTTTCATCAACTTCATCTGTGTTAGTCATAAGTGTTACTTTCTCCAAAAACTCTTCAAAAGTTTTACCACCTTCATTTTCAAAACTTTGTATTGCTCTTATGAGTTCTTCAATATTATCTATCCTTTCTTCATGGTTTTGATAGGTTTGCTCTAGATAAGCGTAGTATTTAATATGTTTTAAAAGCTTTCGTACTCTTTCATATAGTTTCTCATCTTCGCCTAAAATTTTCATACATTCGGTAAAATCTGATATTTCCTGGGTAATTAGTAATTTTTCTTTTAGTTCTATGAGACTTTGCAGTAAATCTTTACCATTTTGGAGAGAATATTCTAGTATTTTTTCTATAGTTGCTTTTCCTATTCCTCTTTTGGGTATGTTTATTATTCTTGAGAAGCTTACAAAGTCGTTTTTGTTGATATAAAACCTTAGATATGCAAGTATATCTTTAACCTCTGCCCTTTCATAAAATGCTACACCAGAGTATATTTTGTATGGAATTTTTTTCTTGATTAGCTCTTCTTCTATCAATCTTGATAGGTAGTTAACTCTGTACAATACTGCAATATCTTTTGGTTTGTATCCTCTCTTAATGAAAGATTCTATAAGATCAACTACTATTTTTGCTTCTTTGCGTTGTTCATAGGTTTCGATAAACATTGGTATTTTATCTCGTTTTCCAGTTCCTCTTATTACTTTTTCGTCTCTTCTAAAGAGCATGTTTGATGCAATAATATTCGAGAGTTTTATTATTTCGTCTGTTGATCTATAATTTGTTTTGAGTATTACCACTTTACAGTCTTGAAAGTCTTTGTCAAAGTTTCTAATATTTTCGACTTTGGCTCCTCGCCAACTATATATGGATTGATCATCATCACCTACGACACAAATATTTCTTTCTTCGTTTAGTAGTAATTTAATTAATTCATACTGTATAGGGTCAGTGTCTTGAAATTCATCAACCATAATGTATTTCCATCGTCTTTTGTACGAGTTTCTCAGATTTTCGTTTTCTTTGAGAAGTTTATATGGAAGAATTATTAAATCTGTGAAATCAACAGCATTATTCAACCTTAAAGTTTTTTCGTACTCAATAACTATCTCCTTGATTGTGTCTCCAAATGTTTCATAGGTATCATATCCATATCTTATGTTATTAATGATATCAGATACTCTTTCAGGAGATAATTCTCCGAATAGTGTTTTTCCCATTATTGCTTTTACTACTCTTTTTTGATCTTCAGAATCATATACTACAAATCCTTTTTTTAATCCTAGTTCTTCGTAGTTTTCTTTTATTATGGACAAACCCAAAGAATGAAAGGTCTTTATCCACCAGTTTGTTTCATCTAGTGAAACCCCTGTTAATTTTGATATTCGATTTTTCATTTCGTTAGCTGCTTTGTTTGTAAAAGTTACACATAGTATCTGTTGAGGTGAAGCTTTGCCAGATAGGACTATGTACGCAAATCTATATGTTATGACTCTTGTTTTACCTGATCCAGGACCTGCTATAACAAGAAGAGGTTTTTCTGTGGTGGTTACAGCATCCTTTTGATCATCATCAAGTTCCTTAAGAATACTATCTAAACCTGATAATTGCATATTACCTACAATTATTTAGGTTATTTGGCTATCCTTTCAAAAATGTACTTTTTTAAGAATGTAAGCTCAAAATTTCTTCAACAGCAGCAATAGTTATTTATGGTAGAGTTTTAGTTAATTTCAAATGCTTTAATTTATCAGTTGAAATATTAAAATCAAGGATTGTATTCTTATCACTGTAAATTATACAAGTTAGGTATTGTTTTTTTATGTTAATTTAAGTTGTTTGTTAGACATATAAAATTAAGTGTGAAAATAAGGAGGTAGTCTGTGACGCTTGAAGATTTAAGGGAGATATCTCAAAAACAAGCAGAAGCTTTAAGTAAGTATGAATATAAAGTTCTTATATGTGGGGGTGCGAGTTGTCATTCTTTAGGTAGTGTATCTTTTAAAAAAGCTATTGAGGATACTTTGAATAAGTTAGGTCTTAAAGATAAGGTTGCCGTAATAAATGTTGGATGTTTAGGTTTATGTGGTAAAGGTCCTTTAGTTAGAGTGGAACCTGATGGTATTGTTTATACTAATGTATCTGCAGACAAGGTTTGTGAGATTATTGAGAAACATTTCGTTAAAGGTAGTCCTAGAGCAGAATATATATCTGCAGACGATGCTTTCTACAGGAAGCAATTTTATATTGTTTTGAAGAATTTCAGTGAAATCGATCCTACAGATATCAATCAGTATATATCAGTTGGTGGTTATTCTGCTTTAGGAAAAGCGCTTTTTGAGATGAGTAGGCAAGATGTGATAGAAGAAATCAAGAAGAGTGGACTTAGAGGTAGAGGGGGAGCTGGATTTCCAACAGGTATAAAGTGGGAAACTGTTGCTAAGCAGAATTCTGATACTAAGTTTGTAGTTTGTAATGGTGATGAAGGAGATCCTGGTGCGTTTATGGATAGGAGTGTTATGGAGAGTATGCCATATAGACTACTTGAGGGAATGACTATTGCTGCTTATGCTGTAGGGGCATCTCAAGGGTTTATATATGTAAGAGCAGAATATCCATTGGCTATTGAAAGGTTATCAAAAGCTATAAGAGAAGCTAGAAAAATGGGACTTTTGGGATCTAATATAATGGATACTAACTTTAAGTTTGATATAAACATAAGAGTTGGAGCGGGTGCCTTTGTATGTGGAGAGGAGACAGCTTTGCTTGCTTCTATTGAAGGTAAAAGAGGGATGCCAAGACAGAGACCACCATTCCCTGCTGAAAGAGGTCTTTGGGGATATCCTACATTAATAAATAATGTTGAGACTTTTGCTAACATATACGCAATAATAAACAATGGAGCGGACTGGTTTGCTAACATCGGAACTCAAAAAAGTAAAGGTACTAAAGTATTTGCTTTAGCTGGTAAGATAAACAATACGGGACTTGTTGAAGTACCTATGGGTATAACAATAAGGGAGATGATATATGAGATTGGTGGTGGAATACAGGATGGTAAGAAATTTAAAGCAGTTCAGACGGGTGGGCCATCTGGTGGATGTATACCAGAGAAGTTTCTAGATTTGCCAATAGATTATGACAGTCTGAGAGAAGTTGGTTCTATTATGGGATCTGGAGGATTCATAGTTATGGATGAGGATACCTGTATGGTTGATGTTGCTAAATTCTTTATGGAGTTCTGCGCTGATGAGTCTTGCGGTAAGTGTATTCCTTGTAGAGTTGGTACTATAGAGATGAGAAATATCCTTCAGAAGATAACTGAAGGTAGGGCTAGTATGAAAGATTATCAGAACCTTAAAGATTTAGCATATATGGTTAGGGAGATGAGTCTTTGTGGTTTAGGGCAGACTGCTCCTAATCCAGTTTTGAGCTCTATCATGTACTTCGAAGATGAATACATTGCTCATATTGTTGATAAGAGATGCACTGCTGGAATTTGCCAAATAAAAACATTTGATGTTGTTGATGTATATGTGTAGGAGGATTTTATGAGTGTTTTAACTTTAACTATAAACGGTATTGAGTGTACTGGTAAAGAAGGACAGACAATATTGGATGTTATAAGAGAGAATAAAATAGATCTGCCTGTGTTATGTGATTTAAAAGGGCTTACGCCTGTTGCGGCTTGTAGATTGTGTTTGGTTGAAGTGAAGGGGTTACCTAAGCTTGTCCCAGCTTGTACTACGAAAATACAGGAAGGTATGGTTGTTGAAACTAATTCTGAAAAACTTAGAGCATATCGCAAAATTATAGTTGAACTCCTATTTGCTGAAGGTAATCATATATGCGCATCTTGTGTAGTGAATGGATACTGTGAATTACAAGAGTTGGGATATATGGTTGGAATGGATAGTGTTAGGTTTGATTATTTGTGGCAAACGTTTCAGATAGATGCTTCTCATCCAAGATATGTAATGGATCAAAGTAAATGTGTCAAATGTACAAGATGTATAAGGGTGTGTGATGAGGTAGAAGGAGCACACGTTTGGGATCTTAAAGGCAGAGGTATAAGTGTAAGGGTAATATCAGGGTTGAATGAGCCTTGGGGTCAGGTAAAAGAGTGTACTCAGTGTGGTAAGTGTGTACAAGTTTGCCCTGTTGGAGCGCTATTTGATAAAACAGCAACTTCTTCTGAAATGATTAAAGATAGATCTTTCTTAGAGAGAATACTTGAAGGTAGGGAGGCAAAAATATGGGTAAGGTAAGAATAGGTACAGTTTGGTTAGGTGGTTGTTCAGGGTGTCATATGTCCTTTTTGGACTTAGACGAGAGGCTTCTAGAGTTGGCACAGGTTGCTGAGATAATGTCTTCTCCTATTACTGATTGGAAGTTACATACGCCTATAAAGGAGTATCAGGACTATCCTGAGGTTGATGTATCTCTTGTTGAAGGAGCTGTTGTGAATACTGATAATGTTGAAGTTTTGAAGCTTGTCAGAGAAAGAAGTAAGATACTTATAGCGTTTGGTGATTGCGCTGTTACTGGGAATGTACCATCTTATAGAAACCTTTTTAAAGTTAATGATGTTTTGAATGCGGTTTATCTTGAAAAAGCATCTTACAATCAACAAATACCATCAGATTCAGTTGTTATACCTAAACTCTTAAGTAGAGTAGTTCCTATTTCTCATGTTGTTAAAGTTGATTATTTTTTACCAGGTTGTCCTCCTTCAGCAGATTCTATATGGTATACTATAAAAACATTACTTGAAGGTAAGCAACCTGAGTTCTCTAAAGAAAATTATAAATACGGCTAGGAGGTTAAGTATGACTAAGAGAATAATAATTGACCCTGTGACTAGGATAGAAGGACATGCGAAGATAAGTGTGTATCTTGATGATAAAGGTAATGTTGAAGATGTACAATTTCATGTTACCGAAGTTAGGGGATTTGAAAAATTCTGTGAAGGTAGGTTATATACAGAAATGCCAGGTATAACTCAAAGAATATGTGGTATATGTCCTGTAAGCCACCTTCTAGCATCCGCTAGAGCAGGTGATGATATAATGGGGGTTGAGATACCTGAAGCTGCAAAGCTTCTAAGATATCTTATGAATTCGGCTCAGTTTACTCAATCTCATGCTTTGAGTTTTTTCCATCTTTCTTCTCCTGATTTCTTGTTAGGTTTTGATTCTGATCCGGCAAAAAGAAATATATTTGGTGTTATAGAAAAGTATCCGGATCTAGCTAAAAGAGGAATAAGACTTAGAAAGTTTGGACAGGATATTATAGAGATGCTAGGAGGAAAGAAAATACATCCTGCTTGGGCTGTTCCAGGTGGTGTTAGAGAACCATTATCAGAGGATAAAAAACAAATAATACTTGACTGGATACCCGAAGTCAAAGAAACTACTAAGATGGGCTTGGATTTCTTCAAAAGCTTTATAGATAAAAACAAAGATCTTGTTGAGAATTTTGGAAATTTCTCAAGTTATTTTATGGGTCTTGTTAATGAAGATGGGTCTTATAATCACCATGATGGGTATTTGAGAATAATCGATTCAAATGGTAATATCGTAGTTGATAAAGTAGATCCTAGAAAGTATTATGACTATATAGGAGAGGCAAGTTCAAACCACTCATACCTTAAGTTTCCATATCTCAAGTCCGTAGGTTATCCTGACGGAATGTATAGGGTTGGCCCTCTTGCTAGATTGAATATAGCAAGTAAAATGGGAACTCCATTGGCAGATAAAGAGCTAAAAGAATTCAAATCTCTATCTCCTAATGGTGTTGTATTAAGTTCATTTATGTATCATTATGCTAGATTGATAGAAATAATGCATTGTATAGAAAAGATAGAAGAAATTGTACAAAATCCGATAATATATAAAGGAAAACATAGAGTACATGGAGGAGTTAATAAAGAAATGGGAGTAGGTGTATCTGAAGCACCTAGGGGTACATTGTTCCATCAGTATTGGGTAGATGAAAATGGTATACTTCAAAAAGTTAATCTCATAATAGCGACAGGGCAAAATAATCTGGCGATGAATAAAACAGTTTCTCAAATTGCCAAAGCATATATAAAAAATGGTGATATAAAGGAAGGAATGCTTAATAGAATAGAAGCAGGTATAAGATGTTTTGATCCATGCTTGTCATGTTCCACTCATGCTATAGGAAAAATGCCGTTAAAGGTTGAGATTATTGATGCGAACGGTAATTTGATCAATACTATAATTAGAGATTAAATTCAAGGGTAGTGTAATACTACCCTATTATTAATTTACTATATCCATATATTACGTACATATTTGTGATTTAGTTTTTTTCGAATGGTTTGGATTTTGGGTTCTTGTAAGTATTTTGGTTTTTAAGGGAGATAAATCAGTTTCAGAAATATTAGGTAATAGATACATCTTTGATATTTGCTGATTAGTTTTATTTCTTATTTGAAGTCTTGAGTGAAATTGAAGTTGTGTTTGTAGTTTATTAATAATTCGAGAAGCAGGGGGTACAATGTATGCTTCAGAGAGAAATGGAAGATGCTTTGAATAGACAAATAAACGAAGAATTATATTCGTCATATCTTTATTTAGCTATGAGTGCATATTTTGAAAGTTTAGGTTTTTCGGGTTTTGCTTATTGGTTTAGACTACAGAGTAAGGAAGAACTTAAACATGCTATGAAAATATATGATTATATTATATCTCAGAACGGAGTAGTTAAGTTACTTGCTATAAAAGAACCTCCTCATAGTTGGGATTCTATGCTTCATTCAGTTGAGTCTGCTTATGAGCATGAGAGATACATAACTAGTAAAATAAACGAACTTGTTAACCTGGCGCAGAAAATAGATGATAAGGCTACTGAGAATTTTTTGCAATGGTTTGTTGAAGAGCAAGTTGAAGAGGAAAAAAATACATATGATTTGCTAAGAAAAATCAGAATGGTAGAAAAACATATAGGTGCTTTACTACAACTTGATAATCTTCTTCTACAAAGAGAAGAGGATGATGATTAAATTTTGAGTATAACGACAAATTCTCCTCTTGTGTCAAGAGATATGTTACAAGGGGCTGAATATATAATTTCTTCGTTTACCTTAGTTAACTCTTTAAAGATGGATATCTGGGAATTGGGGTACTCTTCACACAATATCTTGATGAAATCATTTATGTTGGTTGATGAGACTAGGAATACGATAGGTAGTTCCAAGTTTTTGAAGTTTTGTAGTATATTTCTTATTTTCATTCTACCTTTAGGTAGAAATCCATAAAACACAAATTTTGAGACAGGTATGGGTGATACTGATAAACTTGCTGTCAGTGATGAAGGGCCTGGTATAGGTATGCATTTTACTCCTCGTTTGTACATTTCTCTTACTATAAATCCTCCTGGATCTGATACATTAGGTGTGCCTGCATCTGAGACTAAAGCAATACTTTTACCCTTATCTAGAAGCTTGATTATTCCGTTTATGCTATTTTCTTCGTTTGAGGAATTGATCTTGATAAGTTTTTTACCTTTTATACCGTAGTGGTTTAGGAGTTTGATATGGTGTTTAGGGTTTTCGCAGAGTATTACATCTGCACTTTTGAGTATATTTAACGCCCTTATGGTTATATCTTCTAAGTTTCCTATAGGTGTTGATACTACGTATATTTTTTTCATTTTTTCTTCCTTAAGTGTGCCGGTGGTATTCCAATACTTTCTCTGTATTTTGTTACTGTTCTTCTTGCGATTTTTATACCTTTATTCGCAAGTATAGATGATATCTTTTCGTCTGAAAGTGGTTTATTTCCCTCGTTTTTTATTAGGTTTTCTATCATTTTTTTTACCTTATCAACGGATATCTCTTCACCAATTATACTTTTACCTGATCTTGAAAAGAAGTATTTTATGGGTAATAGTCCAACAGGAGTAAGTATATACTTGTCTTTTATCCCTCTGCTGATAGTCGAAACTGTAACTTCTAGTTCTCTAGCTAGATCCTCAATTAGCAAGGGATTTAGGAATTCTTGTTTTCCTAGAAGGAAGGGTTTTTGATGTTCTACTATTTTCTGAATTATGCTTTTTACAATATTTTTTCTGTATTCTACTGATACTATGAGATTTTTTGCTTTCACTATTTTTTCTTTTAGCTCTTTGGACTTCGATTTTTTTATGGCTTCTATGTAATCTTTCCTTATCTTTAACTTTGGTATGTAGGTATCATTAAATTCTATTTCAAGATCGTTATCCTCTGTTTTTCTTATTATTGCTTCTGGAATTATAAAATCTTGTGACTTTGAGAAATTTGCTCCTGGTGTTGGATTGAGAAACTTTATTATTTCCATAAGCTTTTGAAGATCTTCTTTTGGAATGTTGTACTTTGATATTATTTCTTTAGGGTTAGATGCTAGGAGCTCTAGGTCGTTATTTATTATCTCCTTGTAAACATTCAAGTAGGGTATTTTAGGGTAGTATTTCTCGATTTGTATTGAAAGTGCTTCTTCTACAGTTCTGCTTCCACATCCTATAGGATCATATTCCTTTATTCTCTGTCTAACTCTCTCTATCTCTTCATCTGTGAATTCATAACCTTCAATTTTTCTAAAATCTTCAATATTTCCTTTAAAGTATCCCTTATCATCAATTTCATAAATTATATATGTTGCTAGTGTGAATAGTCTTTCATCTGCTATGTCTAATCTTGCTTGAAATATTAGATGTTCTTGAAGTGTTTCATTTTGTGATAATACACTTTCAAATATAGGTACATTTTCGCTTTTTCTTTCATAGGACTCAAATTCTTTTACCCTTGAGAGTTCAAATGTATCACTTATTTCGCTAGTTATGTTATCAAACTCATCTACTTTTTCAAGTCTTGTTGTTTGATATATAATATCTATTTCTGGTCTTTCTTGTTGGGTTTGTCGTTCTAGGATTGTTCCTTCATCTACCTCAATTACAGGATTTTCTTCAAGTTCTTTTTTTATTTCTCGTTCAAGTTCAGCGATAGGTAAACCCAAAACTTGTATAGTTTGAGATAGGATAGTGGTAGGTATTTGTTTTATGTTCATTCTAAGAGATTGTTCTATTTTGGTTACTTTCCTATTCATATTCATAATTTAAATTATAAATCAATAATTTAAAACTCCTAAAGTTAAATCTTTGTAACTTGAAAAAGTAGTAAAAAGTACAACATTTTGGTACCATACTCAAAAAGCGTATAACTTTATGCTTAGTACTAATAAACACCATGAAAGTATCGAAGATACTTTATCATAGCATTCAGGTGCTAAAACTTTTAGTTTAGGAACTAGAAGATTAGATTATTTAACTGTTACTATTTTACTATGTTTAGGAGATGAATGTTATGAAAAAGATTTTGGTTGTTAATGGACCAAATCTTAATATGCTTGGTGTTAGAGAACCTGACAAATATGGAATTAAAAATTTGGAGAGTATTATTGATAAAATTAAAGGTATTGCTAATAGTTATGGTTATGAAATTTTACACTTCCAGTCAAATTCTGAGGGTGAAATAATAAGTTTTATTCAAAAGGAAGGTATTTCAGCGTCTGGTATGATAATAAATGCTGGTGCTTATACTCATACATCTATAGCTATTAGGGATGCCATTCTTTCTGTTAATATACCGTTTGTCGAAGTACATCTATCTAATGTATACAAGCGAGAAAAATTTAGAAATAGATCTTACCTTTCTGATATTGCAATAGGTGTTGTTACTGGTTTTATGGAAAATAGTTACTACGCGGGTCTTTTGTTGCTCCTGGCTTATCTAGGGGAGAATGTTTTCTAGGTTTATTTATATAAATCGTTATCTAGAAAAATAGTCTATTAAACTGTAAAAATATCTAGAAATTTTTCAGGAGACAAATTTATGGACAGTACAGTTTTGGGGCTTTTGAGTTTGGTGCCCTTTATACTTCTTGCGATAGGTATTTTGAAAACAAAAATTAAAATGTATTGGGTTACTTCTATTGTTCTAATTGTTACAGTGTTGTTATCATTTTTATGGAATACCAAGTATGAAGTTTTGATAGTGTCACTTGTAGATGGTTTTGTTCTGGCTATAATTCCTATAATGTGGGTTATATTTTCGGCAGTCTTTACATATTTCATTGGTATAAAAACTGGAGTTATTGAGAAAATAAAAATTTTTTTGAATAATATTACTGAAGATAAAAATGTTCAAGCAATACTAATAGCTTTCTGTTTTGGTGGATTTCTTGAAAGTGTTGCTGGATTTGGTACTGCTGTAGCAATACCTACGGGAATGCTAGTTTCGTTAGGATTTAATCCTGTAAAAGCAGCTGTGATATCTCTGATAGCAAATTCTGTTCCTGTTGCTTTCGGAGCCCTGGGTTTACCTGTTATAGTGCTTAGTAATTTAACTAAAGAACCACTTAGTTTAATAACAAAATATGTTGCGTTACAGTTGTTGCCTTTTTCTATATTTATACCTGTTTTAATAGCAATTATATCTAACAATGGATTTAAGGGAATTTCAAAATCAGTAAATGATGCTATATTAATTGGTCTAGTTTTTGCGGTTACACAAACTTTGGTAGCGTTTTTCATAGGACCTGAACTAGTAGCAGTTTTAGGTAGTTCTGTAGCACTGTTATCAGTCATAATAACAAAACACGTTAAAAAACCTAACCCTTTACTTAAGGATATGTTTGTGCCAATAATTAATTATGTTATACTTCTAGTGTTAATAATTGTAACTAGAGTTATACTAGTTGATCCTTTGAGTAAGTATCCTTTTGTAATTACATTTGCATTTTTTGAGAAAACGATTAAGATAGAGTATCTAACTACGCCGGGTACATTGCTTTTTGTATCTTCTGTGTTGGGTGCTTTTATACAAGGGGCGAAAATAAAAGATATTACATCTACTATCTTGGAAACGCTTGATAAGATAAAATGGAGTGCTTTAACGATAGTAAGCATCGTTATATTGGCTAAAGTTATGGGTAATACTGGTATGATAATTAGTACAGCACTTTTGATTTCTGGTGTTTCTGGTAACTTTTATCCTTTATTTTCACCACTTGTAGGTGCTATAGGTACGTTCCTTACGGGTAGTGATACAAGTTCTAATATACTTTTTGGTATTTTGCAGAAGGAAACCGCTAAAAACTTGGGGTTTGATGTACAATGGATTGTATCTTCAAATACCTCAGGAGCAACAGCAGGTAAGATGATATCACCTCAGAGTATAGCAGTAGCAACATCTGCTATAGGCATGTACGGATATGAAAAACAGATTATTTCGTCAACATTACCTGTGTGTTTGATTTATTCTTTGATGCTTGGTGTTTATGTGTTTATAGTTAGCGTTCTATGAATACTTATATTATGTAGCAAAACTAAGATTCTATCTTACTTTCAGAAAAATGTGGATTGAGTTGAATTTTGGATAAGAGGATTTTTACTTGAGTGGAATAAGTGTTTAATAAACTTTTTTCTTTTGTTGGTTATATAATTAGTCTAATAGTTGAAACTACGTGGATTTAGGTTTAAATTATAACGTATGGATAGGTTAACAAAAATTCTTGTTATAGGTGGTATACTATTTTTTGTTATTGTTTATACAATTAAGAGTATAATAAGGATTATATCGCCCTAGTAGCATCTATATATGTTTTTTTCGGTTATAATAGCTGATAATGGAACATCGTGGTTTTCTTTGGTTATATTTTCTGCTTTTTGGCACTCGTATGCTAGGCCTACTTTGTATTTGATTCTGTGATAGTTTGTAGCCAAAAATCTATCATAAAATCCACCACCATATCCTATTCTAAAACAGTTTTGATTGAACCCTACTAAAGGTATTATTGCTAGATCTATGTATCCTTCAAATGGTTTACCTTCGATAGGTTCAAGAATTCCTTTGTATCCACTTTTAATCTTAAAATTTCTATTTACTTCTATGGTGATGAGATTGTTTTCATAAACTTTTGGTAAGATTAAAATCTTATTGCTTTCAATAATTTTGGTCATGATGTGTAGTGTCATAACTTCTGAGTTAATTGATAGATATATCATAACACACTTAGATATTATCCATTCTTCTAAGGAAATAAGTTTTTTGGATATTTCGATTGATAGTTTAATTTGGTTATGTATTGACAAACTATTTCTTTTTGAAATTAATTCCCTTCTTAGATCTTTTTTATTCACTGTTTATTCCTATATACTGGGATAATGATAAATTTTGGGTTAGTTCTGCTTCTTCTTTTCTTGTTGCGTATGGCGGTTTAGGGAATTGTACTACTAGTGGTACACTAATGTCTGGTTGGTGTATTATCATGGTTCCACTACTTATATTTTTGGATTTTTCTTTATACTCTCTTGGTAAATAGTTATAGAACTTGTTTTCGGCCTCTCCTGGATCAAGTCTACCGTTTATCTTTATACTTGAGTTTACTATGATTCTTGGATCGACTTGACTTAACATTTGTTGTGCTCCTATAAGAATTATTCCTAAGCTTCTACCTCTTTCTGATATGTCAAGTAGGATTTCTTTGATAGGACTGTAACCTGTTGATGGGGCATACTTGTTTAATTCGTCAATCATAATAAAAACGGTGTAGGGAGTTTCTTGTTTTTTGTAATATATTTCTGATAAAAGACTACCTACAACAAATCTTTGTGCTCTGAAACTTAGGAATTTGTCAGATATACTTACGACTGATACTTTTTTTTCTTGCCATTCTATTCGCTTTGTTTGATTCCTAGTTATCAAGGAGTTAATCTCTTTTGCACTTACTAAAAATCTTCTAATAAATTTGTTAACACTTTGTTGGGGTGCTTTTTCTGGTATAAAGATTCTATATAATTCTCTTAATCCTTCTTCTATATTATGATATGATACTACAAACTCCAAAAGGGCTGATAGTGACGTTTTAATATCTTTTTTCTCGAGATCTTGTAGAGTTATTTTTTGGTTACTATATAATGAGTCTATTTCAAAAGTGAGATTATTTGATCTTATTTCGAAATAGCTTTTTGAAGAGTTACCTATTCTGGCATGTTCTCTTAGGTTTCTGGAGAAGTGATTCAAGATGAAGATAAAATTATCATCTTCTCTATCCTCTGGATCAAACATATACTTTACTAATTCTTCTTTCAAGAAATCTTCTATTGACCAGCAATATATTTTTGTATTACTGTTTTCAGATTGATAGTTATCTATTCTTTCGTGCGTGTAGGGTTTAAATTCATTTGTTTTTTCGTTATATTCTTTGAGAGGTAGGTAAAAGTTGGTATCTTCTTCCTTGAATGGTGTTAATTCAATTTCCATTATTCTATAATAGTTTTCTAGATTTCTTTCTGCAGAGAATTCTGTATTTCTTTTGTCTATATGCAACAAATCTTCACCTTTTACACTAAAGACTATAAAGCGTAGATTATGCTTGTTTACTTTTAGTTTTTGGGAATACAGTATGGAGTGTATTAAGAACAAAGCATAAGATGTTTTAGTGGCAATTCCAGAAATACCAGATATTGATATATGAGCTCCATTTTTACCACTTATAAAATCCCAGTTTATGTATGCTATACTACCGTTTCTTAGTATTCCTGCTGGTACCAAATTCTGTTTTTTGTCCATATTAGTGGCTATATTTGTTTCTTCTTGATTTGTGATCAGAGTAACTTCACTTCCGGGATCTGGAGGTATATCATAGTTATCTGGTATAATTCTGGTTATCTTTACGTGTGCTAGATGGTAAAGTACGTAGGGTATTACTCCTTCAGCTGTCTTAGAATTCCAACTATGGAATTCTACTCCTTCAAATCCTTTTATTATGTTTACAACTATTCCGTAAAATTTAATAGTAATAGTTTGATTTCCTTCTTCTTTTTTATTTTCAACGATCACTATATCGTCAACTTTTACAATTTCCCTGTCATGTACTTGAAACCAAAATTCAAAAGGAGTTGCTTCTTTAGTTCCTATGACAATTCCTACTCCTCTATTGCTCATATAGTACTTTGCAGTAAATATAAATATTCTACTTTGTAAATATCAAGTGACATTATCACAATGTAATTTTGTAACCTATTTGTCTTTTTAGTATCATATGAAAAATGGATGAAAAAGAATTTTTTGAAGAGATCTTTGAGGAAGTTAAAGGTATGACTATAGGATACTTTTTGTCGAATGGTGTAAAATATAATGATGTTGAAGAACTTGTAAATAAAACTTTTCTACTTGCATGGCAATATAGGTACTCTCTGAGAGATAAGAATAAGGTTAGAAACTGGATATTTAGTATAGCTAGAAATGTGTTGAGATCTTATATGAATAATATTAAAAAGCAGAAAAGACTTTTTGTCGAGCTTGATGGAGATATTCCGTACCAAGAATCTCTGTGTGAAGATAAAGATTTAGAATTTGCTTTGGAAGTGGTAAATAAACTACCAAAAAGATATAGAGATGTTTTTACGATGTTTTATATTGATAGAAGAAGTTTGAAAGAGATTTCTGAGATACTAGGTATTTCTGAAAATAATTGTAAGATTAGACTTTTTAGGGCAAGAGACAAGATCAGAAAAATAATAGGAGAAATTGATGAAACATAAAGTGATTCACGAGAAAATATTTTTGAATTTACTTGATGGTACTGAGCTTGATGGGGAGATATTAGAGCATGTAGTAAATTGTAAATATTGTGATATTTATTTACACAGAGTTAGTAGATTTTTAAAAGGTATAAAGAGTATACAAGATCAAAAATACAAATTATTGACGGAAGTTAAGTTGCCTAATCGAGGAATTTCTTTTGAGAACGTTAGATTGAGGTTTAGTTTTAAACTAATTTGTAGGGGATTTGGGTTACTATCATTCGTTGTGTTTTCTATAGTTGTTGTGATTTTTGGATGTTTAGTTTATAGTTGGTTCTTTCAAAATTTATTTCCCACGGTATCTGGGACTGATAAGTTAAATTTGTACATTTTCGATGTTTATGAGCACCTAAGTAGTTATTATAAGGATACTTTTCAAATCAGAAATTCTTATGAAAATATATATTCAATAGTGTACGATGATTGGAACAACCAAATAGAAGAGTATGATATCGAAATATTTTACTATGGTAATTTTTTGAAAGAGTAGTTTTAGGTATCTTTTTAATAGAGATATTTTATTTTTAATGCAATGGTGAATATGATTGTATGTCTTTGATACTCTTTATTAGGGATTTGTAAGAATACTTTTGTGTGTATCGGGATTATTAATAGCTTTTGATTTTATTGGTTTTCAAGACTTATATTGGAATTGTATAATGTATATAATTTAACATTTTTAGAGAAGTGGAGGTGTTTATGTTTAAGGGATCAATGGTTGCTCTTATAACACCATTCAAGAAAGGAAATGAAGTAGATTGGGAGACTCTTGAATACCTTGTTGAATTTCACATAGAGAATAAAACTGACGTAATAGTTGCTTGTGGAACTACAGGAGAATCTCCGACATTAAGTTACGATGAACATGTAAAGGTTATAGAGTTTGTTGTTAAAAAAGCTAATGGTAGGATACCTATTGTTGCTGGGACTGGGACTAACTCAACAAATGAAACTATTTACTTTACTAATGAAGCAAAGAAGGCTAAAGCAGATGCTGCACTTGTTATAGCACCATATTACAATAAACCGACTCAAAGAGGACTTGTTGAGCATTTTACGGAAGTGTCAAAAAAGACAGGAGGTTTTCCAATAATAGCCTATAATGTACCTAGTAGAACTGTAATAAACATTGAGCCTCAAACGTTAGCTGAAATAGTTAAGAAAAATCCTAATGTGATAGGGGTAAAAGAAGCATCAGGTAATATAAAACAATGTATGGACATTCTTGAGTTTGTTGGTAAGCCAGATTTCGCTCTTATATCAGGAGATGATAGTATAAATTTGCCTATACTCAAGATAGGTGGAGTAGGTGCGATATCGGTTACCGCAAACTTAGTACCAAGAGATGTTTCAGATATGATAAATTCGTATTTAAAAGGGGATGTAAAAAAAGCAGAAGAAATTGACAGAAAACTACAAATACTAAATCGAGTACTGTTCTTAGAGACGAATCCTATACCCATTAAGAAAGCTATGGAGTTAGTAGGTATCATAAAAGATGGTAGTTTAAGATTACCTCTTACTGAATTATCTGAATCTAATGTCCAGAAATTGAAAGAAGCAATGATAAAATATGGACTTAAAGTTAGCTAGTTGATTCCCTTTAGAGTTTGGTAGTATTCAGTAAACCATATTTATTTGTGGGTTGCAATAAAATTTAAAGTAAGTTTTGTCTTTCGTTAATACTACTGTAAGTTTTTAAAGTTGAATGATGTAGTTTAATTTGAGATTAACTGGAGTACTGTGGATACTATTGTTTCTGTGGTTTTTGGTGGAAACAGTTTTTTTACATTTGTTTTGAATATGTCGTAGTTTTTGAAAACTAATTCTAAGGCTTCGATAAGTTTTTGGTATGTTAATTCTCTTTCTTCTATTACTATGCCAGCTCCCCTTGATTCGAAGAATAATCCATTGTAGTATTGATGGTTGTTAGCAGCATATGGAAAAGGAATTATTATAGGAGGAACTCCAAAGAATGCAATTTCGGAAAGAGTACTTGCTCCACCTCTTGTTATTACGACATCAACTGCGCTGAAAAATATGTTTACATCTGTCATAAATGGGAATAACTTTAGATTTGGTATAGAACTGAATTTGCTTGATATATCTTCATAGTAATCATTCCCAGTTATCCATATAACTTTATACATCTCTGTAAGTTTCTTAATGTTTTCTGATATTATTTCATTTACTCTTTTTGCTCCTTGGCTTCCTAATATTATTCCTACTACTTTGTCTTCTCCATTGAAACCAAAGGTATTCTTGGCGTAATTCTTGAATATTATATCTTCTTCGGAGTATCTTATAGGGTTTCCTATCCTTTCGAAGTTTTTTCTGTATTTTTTAACTTTGTTAAGAGGGAATGTTAGTATAACTTTTTTTGCGAATATTGATAATATTTTGTTTGTTATGCCCATTACTGAGTTTTGCTCAAATACAATTATAGGTTTTCCAGTAATAATACCTGCTATTCCTACAGGACCTGAAACATATCCACCTGTAAGTAAAATAAGATCAGTTTTGGTAGATATTATGACTTTTATGGCCTCAAAAAGAGATATTATGAATTCCCAGAATACAACAAGATTTCTTATAAGATTTTTTGATAAACCTTTGGATATTGATATTGTAATAATATCATTTTTATTTACATTTTTTCCAACTATAGGAAATTTAAGAGCATGAGAGTTTGTTATGAAAATAACATTATGTCCCTTTTGCTTTAATGAGTTATATAGAGATATACCTGGAGATATATGTCCTCCAGTACCACCTGATACTATAATTATGTTCATTTTTTCTCTAAAAGCTTATCAACTTTTGAATTTATCTCCATAATCACTTTTTCAAGATTGTTTACCTTTGAGTTTATGTAATGGAAACCTTCAAGTACACCTTCCTTTATCTTCAGAAGTTCATGTTCAGAGCTTACTACTATGTCCTTTAGTCTTTGAACTTGGTTTTCAAGTATTTGAGTTTCATTGATGATATTTCTTAATCTATCCATTATTTCAGGAATCATAGGATCCATACATTACCTCCTTACTCGGTAAATTATGTAAGGTTATAAATTTTTTATTCAACTACAAGGAGCTTAAAACTATAAAGTTTAGATCTAAAGAGAAAATTTTTTAGATATGTTAGTACGGTTACTATATTTTTTGGTAATGATTGTATAGGATGTTACACATGTTTGGTAGGAAATAGATTTCACCAAACTTGAATTTTTGTTCTCTGGATGTGAAGAGAGAATAGCAGAAAGTGAATGGTGTAATTTTTAGTTAGGTAATGGATTTAGTTGTTGAGGGGGATAAGCATCCCCCTTATAGAAAACTATTGTTTTCTGTAGATTAGTACGCCGTATTCTGGTATTTTTATATTCACGTTACCACTACCTGAATAGTTAACTGGATTTGTTAGATATACATCTGCCCAAGGGTCGCCATATGCACCACTTGGATGCGCAAATATTAGGTTCCAAGTTCCAGCACTTGGGAACGGTATTCCATAACTGGAGTAGCTTTGTTTATTATAGTTAATTATGACATATATATCTCCACTTCCTGTACCGTAACCTCTTCTAAATGCTATAACTTTATCAGTGTTGTTGATATGTAGTACTCCTATTTGATCAAATCTTACAGCCGCGTTATTTCTTCTTATCCAGTTGAGATCTCTAACTGCTCTCATTGTGTTAGTTGCTCGTATATTATTAAGATTTGCCCATGTTATTGGTACATCGTCTCTAAACCATTTTTGGTTGTTTGGCCAATAACCTTCTAAAAATTCTTCCCCAAAGAATAACATTGGTATTCCTCTGGCCATTACTGCTGTTGCTACTGCTGTTATCATTTGACCTTGGGCGTCATATTCACTGTTACCCCAACTACCTCTGTTGACCAAATCTGCAGATGGCCTTTGTTTACCATTTGCTGCTTCATCGTGCGATACATGATATTGTATTGCGAATAATCCGTTTGGACTTTGGTTATCAAGACCGTTATTTAGGTAATCCGCAACAATGTAATTTGCTATCGAATTAATATCTACTGTACTAGGACCACTTGTAAATAGTTTCTTGAGCTCATGTGAAAGGTTTACATTCCACTGAGAATCGAAACCAGCACCACCTGCTGCTTTTTTCCTTGTAACCCAAGCATCATTTGGAAGATGTTCTGCTATGAGTAATACTCTTGAATCTATTGCTCTTAAACTGTCGGTAACAAATTGCATAAAGTCCCAGTTGTTTATGTAAGCAGTTGCATCGAATCTGAAACCATCAACTCTAAAAAACTCCATAAAGTATCTTGCACTGTCAACCAAGAACTTTCTTACCATTGGATTTGAATAGTTAAACCTTGGTCCCCAAGGTGTAGAACCTGAGTACCAATACGTGTCTGGGTTGTTCCAGTCTGCTGCGGGATCAAAAATTGCTATTGGATCATCACTTGCTCCCTGATGGTTGAATACCAAGTCAAGTATAACTGCTAATCCTCTCTTATGTGCTTCGTTTACAAAGTTTTTGAGAGATATTATGTTTGTTCCTGCGCTGCTTGTTCCTCCTCCCGCATAAGAAGTTTCAGGAGCGTAATGAAACACGTAGTTGTAACCCCAAGATAGATCTCCTGCAAACTCTTGTATTGGTAGAGGTTCAACAGCAGTTATGCCTAAATTAGTGATGTAGTTAAACATATTTATGGCAGTGTTGAATGTACCCCATCCACTGTAATCTGAACCATTTGTAAAGAAAGTTCTTATGTGGATTTGGTAGATGTTATAGTAGTCATGAGTAGGTCTTGTCCAAGTGGCCCATGTATATGCTTGAGATACAATTACGGAGTTTCCAGTAGAATGTACTTGTTTTCTGGCGGCAGGATCAGAGACCCAAACAAGAGTTCTATCATGCCTTTCAACAACAAATTTGTACTGTTGTCCTGGGGATGTGTTATTAACAGCAGCCCACCATATTTCTCTGTTTCTAGAGAGTCTCATAGGAGTATTTGTTGGGTTCCAAGAATTGAAGTCTCCAGCAACATATACTTTTCTAGCATTAGGAGCATAAAATGAAAAATGAGTTGTATAGTATGTACCTCCAGAGTATGTTGCACCAAAATAGTTTGTTACTGCGGAAGCAGTAGGATTCTCATATAATGAAATTTCATTTGGTAACCACCAAGCATAGGTTTCCCACCAATTTACTGGTGAATGTACATAAATATGAGCAGTGTTTGAAACACTGTAGATAGATGGTAAACTTACAATTCTATCGTAGCCATTTTTTATTGGTTCTTGTCTGGTCCAATTAGCATCACTTCTTAACTTTAATCCAATTCTATTTGTTAGATTTGGTATGTTTGTTATTACAAACACATACCACTGTTGGTAATTGGAGATTCTGTTCACAAATCCACTGGTGGTTGTGTTAGGAAACCAATAATAGAGTTGTATACTTGGCCAACTAGCAAGGTTGCTGTTGGTGTATACATATACTATTAGTGTTTTATTTGCGCTACTTACGCCCACAAACGCAAGTAGCACAACGAGCGCTAATAACGTTACCTTTAAGAGCGACTTCATATTTTACCTCCTTATTATGCGAAATTATGCAAAAAATGTGCCATAAAATAAGAAACTCACTAAGTCTTTATAATAAAGGGGATAATTATAAATTATACCAAAATATTTTGGATTTAGAAAAGCACTAATTTGCACAATTAGTTAATAGAATTGTGCAACAGATCTAACCAGTTTTATCAAGATCTATGAATGAATCAATTTTTAGTATGTCTTCAAAATCTTTAAGAGTACCTTTATCGTATAGGCATGAGAGTATTTTTTTGCCTGTAGGATCTAGTTCGGGTGAGCTGTAATAGTGTTGAGTTTCTTTTACGAAGAATTCATATAGTTGTTTATATCCTTCATCGTAAGCATCTTCCCCTACGTAATGTTGTAGTTCTGTTCTTACAAATCCTATGTCTATTTCTTGTCCTTCAAATATGAATTCTTTTAAAGAATATCCCAGTAATACTCCTCTTGAAGGTACTAATTCTTCTTTTGAGAACCTAACTCCTCCCCTTCTAGCAAGGTATTCTCTTGTAATCCATTCTGCGAAAAAGCCAACTTTCCATGCCCCTATATGTTGGTTTGGGGTGATTATATATTTTACTCTTGGAGTGTTTATTATCTGTTTCAGTAATAGATTTGCGTGAGTGACTTTCTTGCCAGTTGCGAAAGGCCAATAAGATCCTACTCCTTCTGCCTCTATTCCCATACCTTGTCCTACTATACTTGGATTTGCATGCCCTCTCGGAGCGACAAGCCTCCATATCCAAGCTATCGCAGGTGGTAAAATATGAAAAGTTCCAACTATCCCGTAAGTTGGTTTATCTTTAGTACAAGGTGGTGTTCTTATACCAAAGCTTCTGACATGAATATAGGTTGGTTTAGTTATGATACCATTTATTAGTTCTCTTCCTACAACGAATCTGGGGTTAGGGCACGGTTTACCTGGTTCATCTTCTATGTGTTCCCATAGTAATGCTGTCGAAAATGGTTTGGCGTCTATGTTTAGAAAGAGTAAAGGTCTTTGAGGGTATATTGATAATTTTTCTATGTCTGGATCGGTGCCATATTTTGTTATGTGATCTACTCTTATGAACCATCCATTTTCTCCATCGACTATTACTAATCCTCCATCATTATTTTGTATTGATGGATGAGACATAGTCATATCATCTGATATTGGTCTTAATTTACAAGATATCGGTAGGGATAGTTTTATTCTCTCTCCTGTGATAGTATGATATGCGAATGGTATTGTTCCATCTTCACTTCTATGTATGTTTTCATTCATTTCACTTTTACCTCCACCACTTGCCCCTTCGTGTAGAAATCCAACTCTGTTACCATACGGAGTTATTACCAGTACACTTGATGCATGTAAAGTAAGCCATTCTTCTTTTTCTCCTATATCTAGTAATGCTGAATATACACCTTTCTTAGCACTTGGACCTGGATAGAGATTATAGCTGAAAATTTCATGTAAATCTTCACTTCTGTAATGTACTACTCTTTGTTTTCCACCGAAGATAGTGTGTCTAAATGGTGGAGATACGTACAGAGCTATTCTTATCTTTTTTCTAACACTGAATTTACTAACATCCTCAATCCTCTGTAAGGTGCCTAATGCAAGACCAAAGAAACCTGCGTTTGAGGGAGCTATAACTATTCCATATATTCCAAGATCAAGTTGTCCTACTCCAAATACAAATGTTGCTAAATCTTGTTTCTTTAACCATTCGAAAGTTTCTTTTCTTAGTACAGAAAAGTCATAACCTATAACATCTCTAAATCTAGGTTTGTCGGTTGGAAGTTCATCTCCTATTAGCATACTATTAGGGTCTCTTCTTCTCATATAAGGTTCGATATAGTTTACTGTTATACCATTCTTTACCTTTATTACCACTGCTTCGTCAATGATTCCTTTCCCATCTACTTCATATGATACCTTTTTACTGCCATTTACCATTCCTTCTGTTGTTAAATCGTATAAATCTTGAAGTGTTAGTGCTACTTTTGTGCTTTTAGCGTTAGTAAGTATATCCTCAATCCATTCAGGAACTTCTACTTTTGACAAAAAATCTTTTATGTCTATCATAAAATACCTTCCTTTGGTTTATTTTAATGTATTAACGTTAGAAAATCCAAGTAATTGAAGTTATTTTAAAATGAATTTTGGAATTATAGTTATAGAACTCAGATCAGTTTATTATAACTCAGGATACAGATACTGAGATCTCAAGGAAGGGTATAATACTCCGAAATTTTTAATAGGAGGGGTACGAGATGGGTATTGAGAGGGATGTATACAA